>JAFECZ010000572.1 GCA_018241905.1 Pseudomonadota bacterium | reverse complement strand
GAGCCGGGCACCAATGGCCAGCATGCCTCCTTCCAGATGCTGCACCAGGGCACCGACGTGGTGCCGCTGGAATTCCTGGCGGTGCGCGATCCGGCGCACGACCTGCCCGGCCACCATCCCAAGCTGCTGGCCAATGCGCTGGCGCAGGCGCAGGCCCTTATGCTGGGAAAGAAGGATACGGGCGGGCATCGCAACTTCCCGGGCAACCGGCCCAGCACCTTCTTCGTGCTGGAACGGCTCACGCCCGAATCGCTGGGCGCCTTCATCGCGATGTACGAGCACCGCGTGTTCACCAGCGGCGCGCTATGGGGCATCAACAGCTTCGACCAGTGGGGCGTGGAACTGGGCAAGGTGCTGGCCAAGGACATCGAGCCGCGCCTGTCCTCGGGCGATGTGGCAGGACTGGATGCCTCCACGGCCGGCCTGCTGCAGCGCTTGCGCCAGGGCTGAGCACCTGCGCCGGGTCATCCTCTTCGGGGGCTCCGCCAAATGGGGCCCCCCCTTATGATCGCCCAGGGAATTTCTCCCGGGAAATCGAAGAGGAGTTGATCCATGAGCTTTGTCCAAGCCGTTCAGGTCTGTCTGAGAAAGTACGTCGACTTCAGCGGGCGCGCCGTGCGTTCGGAGTTCTGGTGGTTTGCCCTGTTCCAGCTGATCGTGATGATGGTGGCTTCCAGGCTGGGCGAGCTGATCTACGGCGTCGTGGTGCTGGCACTGGTGCTGCCTTCGCTGGCCGTGGGGGCGCGGCGCCTGCACGACGTGGGCAAGAGCGCCTGGTTCCTGCTGCTGCACATCCTGCCCGTGATCGGCATCCTGGTTCTGATCTTCTTCTGGGTCCAACCCAGCCAGACCGAGAGCAACGAATACGGCGTCGTGCCGGCCTGACTGGCGCACGCCCATCGGCAAGTCCCCGCCAAGGGCCGCGTTCGCGGCCCTTTTCTTTTGGCGCGCGTGCCGCGTCAGGTGGACTGGTCACATCCTGATTTGCACAGATCAGGGAATCCACTAGGTAATCGGTGCATAGAAGTATTGGAGTTGACCATGTGAGTACCGGATCGCGCCGCTCGAATCTTCAGAATTTCTCCACCGCCTCACCGCAACTGGCGGACACAAGGAGACGAATCCATGAAGGCATTTCTCAAGGCAGGCATCGCGCTCGCGATTGCCGGCGCAGGGGCGGCGCATGCCGCGACCGAGCTGGTGGTGGCCACCGTCAACAACGGCCACATGATCGAGATGCAGAAGCTCACCCCCTTCTTCGAGAAGGCGTATCCCGACATCAAGCTCAAGTGGGTCACGCTGGAAGAAGGCACGCTGCGCCAGCGCGTCACCACCGACATCGCCACCAAGGGCGGCCAGTTCGACGTGATGACCATCGGCATGTACGAGACGCCCATCTGGGCCAAGAAGGGCTGGCTCAAGCCGATCGACACCGACGCCGCCTACGACGCGGACGACCTGCTGCCGGCCATTCGCGCCGGCCTGTCCGACGGCGGCAAGCTCTATGCCTCGCCCTTCTACGGCGAGAGCTCCATGCTCATGTACCGCAAGGACCTGGCAGACAAGGTGGGCTTCAAGATGCCCGAGCAGCCCACCTGGGAGCAGGTGAAGGAATTCGCCGGCAAGGCGCATGACCCCAAGGCCGGCGTGTACGGCATGTGCCTGCGCGGCAAGCCGGGCTGGGGCGACAACATGGCCTTCTTCACCACGCTGGTCAACACCAACGGCGGCCAGTGGTTCGACATGCAGTGGAAGCCGCAGATCGACACCAAGCCCTGGAAGGACGCGCTGACCTTCTACGTGGACATCATGAAGGCCTACGGCCCGCCCGGCGCCTCGGCCAACAGCTTCAACGAGAACCTGGCGCTGTTCAACGAGGGCAAGTGCGCCATGTGGGTGGACGCGACCATCGCCGCTTCCTTCATCAGCGACCCCAAGCAGTCGAGGGTGGCGGACAAGGTGGCGTTCGCGCAGGCGCCGATGGCCGTCACGCCCAAGGGTGCCAACTGGCTGTGGGCCTGGGCGCTGGCCGTTCCCGCGAGTTCGCAGAAGGTGGAGGCCGCCGAGAAATTCGTGAAGTGGGCCACCTCCAAGGATTACATCCAGCTGGTGGCCAAGGAGCAGGGCTGGCACGCGGTGCCCACCGGCACGCGCAAGTCGACCTATGCCAACCCCGAGTTCCAGAAGGCGGCCAAGTTCGCCGATGCCGAGAAGAAGGCGCTGGACACCGCCAACCCCAACGACAGCACGCTGCCCAAGTCGCCCTACGTGGGCGTGCAGTTCGCGGCCATTCCCGAGTTCCAGGCCATTGGCGTGGCGGTGGGCCAGCAGGTGAGCGCGGCGCTGTCCGGCAAGGTCACGGTCGACCAGGCGCTCAAGACATCGCAGACCGCCGCCGAGCGCGAGGTGCGCAAGGCCGGCTACTACAAGTAAGACGGCTACCTACCTACGGCACGAATCAGGGAGGAACACATGAACCGCCTATTGCCAAGGGCACTGATGACGCCCGCGGTGCTTGCCTTGCTGCTGTGGATGATCGTGCCGCTGGCCATGACGCTGTATTTCTCCAGCGTCAACTACAACCTCATGCAGCCGGGCGAGCGCAACTTCATCGGGCTGGAGAACTTCCACTATTTCGTCACCGACCCGGACTTCTGGCCGGCGGTGTGGAACACGCTGGTGCTCATCGGCAGCGTGATCGTCATCACCGTGGTGCTGGGCATCGGCCTGGCGCTGCTGGTGAACGAGCCCTTCCCGGGGCGCGGCATCGTGCGCGTGCTGCTCATTTCGCCCTTCTTCGTCATGCCGGCAGTCAACGCATTGCTGTGGAAGCACATGATGATGAACCCCATCTACGGCGTGCTGGCCAACGTGTGGAAGTTCTTCGGCCTCACGCCGGTCGACTGGCTCACCGAGGTGCCGCTGTTCTCGGTGATCGTGATGGTGGCGTGGCAGTGGCTGCCCTTTGCCTGCCTGATCTTCATCACCTCGCTGCAGTCTCTGGACCGCGAGCAGATGGAGGCCGCGCGCATGGACGGCGCCAACGCCTTCCAGCGCTTCTTCTACCTCACGCTGCGCCACCTGGGCCGTCCCATGGCGGTGGTGATCATGATCGAGATGATCTTCCTGCTCTCGGTGTTCGCCGAGATCGCCAT
>JAFECZ010000571.1 GCA_018241905.1 Pseudomonadota bacterium | reverse complement strand
GCTATCAGAACTACAAGTACTGAGAAGAGAAGAAGAGAAAGAAATGAATCTGGGTACCGGCACCATCGCCGTGATTGGACTGGGCTATGTGGGGCTTCCACTGGCCGTGGAGTTTGGCAAGCGCCGCAACGTGCTTGGCTTTGACATCAATGCGGCGCGTATTTCCGAACTGCAATCCGGCCAGGATTCGACCCTGGAAGTAAGCCCGGAGGAACTGCGGGAGGCGTCCGAACTGCGCTTCAGCAGCGATGCGCAGGACCTGAAGGGTTGCAGCACCTACATCGTGACGGTGCCCACGCCCATCGATACGGCCAACCGTCCCGACATGACGCTGCTGCAGAAGGCCAGCGAAACGGTGGGCAAGGCGCTGTCGCGCGGCGCGGTGGTGATCTACGAATCAACCGTGTACCCGGGGGCGACCGAGGAAGTGTGCGTGCCGGTGCTGGAGAAGCACTCGGGTTTGCGCTTCAACGAGGATTTTTTCTGCGGCTACAGCCCGGAGCGCATCAATCCGGGCGACAAGGAGCATCGGCTTCCTTCCATCAAGAAGGTGACCAGTGGCAGCACGCCGGAGGTGGCCGATGCGGTGGACGCGCTCTACGCATCAATCATCACTGCCGGCACGCACAAGGCCAGCAGCATCAAGGTGGCTGAAGCCGCCAAGGTGATCGAGAACACGCAGCGAGACTTGAACATTGCGCTGATGAACGAACTGAGCCTGATCTTTCGCAAGCTCGGCATCGACACGCTGGAAGTACTGCAGGCTGCCGGAACCAAATGGAACTTCCTGCCTTTCCGTCCGGGCCTGGTGGGTGGGCACTGCATTGGCGTGGACCCGTACTACCTCACGCACAAGGCGGAGGAAGTTGGCTACCACCCGCAGGTGATTCTTGCGGGCCGGCGTATTAACGACTCGATGGCCAGCCACGTGGCGGACGAAGTCATCAAGCTCATGTTGCGCAAGAACCTGCCCGTGTTGGGCAGCAAGGTGCTGGTGCTGGGGCTGACCTTCAAGGAGAACTGCCCCGACGTGCGCAATACCAAGGTAGTGGACATCGTGCACGCACTTCGTGACTACAACGCGCAGGTCGATGTGTACGACCCGTGGGTTGATCTGCGCGAAGCGGAACACGAATACGGACTGCGCTGCCTAGAGCGGATGCCGGAGCCGCGTCAGTACGCCGCGATCGTGATGGCGGTGGCGCATCGGGAGTTCATGGCGTTGGGCGATGAAGGCGTAAAGGCGCTGGGAGTTCCTGGTGCTGTGGTGTTTGATGTGAAGAGTGTGCTTCCTGCGGGCGTGGCGGACGGACGACTGTAGAAAAAACTCATAAGTAAAAGAGCAAAGAACATGAACGAAGAAACCGCGGCGCCGTCCGCCTATTTGCAGTTGCGGTCGCGGCTGATGTGCGAGCAGCACACTTGGGTGGTGACGGGCGTTGCAGGATTTATTGGCAGCAATCTGTTGGAAGCCCTCTTGAAGTTGAATCAGCGCGTTGTGGGGCTGGACAACTTTTCCACTGGGTATCAACGCAATTTGGATGAAGTGCAATCGTTGGTAGCACCGGAGCAATGGAGGAACTTCATTCTTGTGAACGGCGACATTCGCAATTTAGAGGATTGTCGACAGGCGTGCCAGGGTGCCGAGTATGTGCTGCATCAGGCGGCGCTCGGTAGCGTCCCGAGGAGCATTGCAGAGCCGCTGACCACTAACGAAGTCAACGTAACTGGGTTCCTCAACATCCTCGATTCGGCAAGGCATGCAAATGTCAAGCGTTTCGTTTATGCGGCTAGCAGTAGCACCTATGGCGATCATCCTGGTCTGCCCAAGATCGAGGCCTCGATTGGCAAGCCCTTAAGTCCCTATGCAGTCACGAAGTACGTCAACGAGCTTTACGCGGACGTATACGCGCGAATCTATGGCTTCGATTCCATTGGTTTGCGCTACTTCAATGTGTTTGGACGGCGACAGGATCCCGAAGGGGCCTACGCGGCCGTGATCCCCAAGTGGACGGCAACTTTGCTTCGAAATGAGTCGGTGTTCGTAAATGGGGATGGTGAAACTAGTCGAGACTTTTGTTATGTGGCAAATGCCGTTCAAGCAAATCTGCTGGCGGCAACAAGTCCGAATGCGGAAGCGATCAATCAAGTGTTCAACGTCGCTGTCGGAGACCGCACCACACTCAACACACTTCTGGAAATGCTCCAACATCGTCTCAGTGTGCTCGGAGTTGCATCCCACGCGGTGCCCAAGTACCGGGACTTCCGAGATGGAGATGTCAGGCATAGTCAAGCAAGCATAGAGAAAGCAAAAAAACTCCTAGGGTACTGCCCTACACACGCCCTGGCGGCTGGAGTGGCGGAAGCAATGCCTTGGTACATGCGCTCGTTGCGCGAGTCTGCACAGGCTTAGTGTGAGCTCATGTTCGAAGTGTGAATCTCAAGTGCGAGTCTTTTCTTGCTAAGAGCGAGTCTCATCTATTTTGTAATTCGGGTGCTTAATGGGGTTGTGGCGTTTGCCACTCTCTATGTTCTGACGCACGCACTGTCTATTCGTGACTACGGAGCCTTCGCGCTAGGAGTTGCGGCGATTAGTGTGGCGGCAACCGTGATGTTCGAATGGATTGCCGTGGGTGTTTCGCGTTTCTACGCCAACCACGCTGATTACCCTGGCAGTTTGCTGCGCGAAGCCTATCGATTGTTCGTCATAGTCGTAGGATTCGGAGTGCCAGTAATCGTTGGCACAATGTTGTGGATGCCTCCGAACATCGCATCGACGGCGATGATTGCAGCAATTTCCTTAGGGGCTGTATTGGCAGGCCTTTACAGCATTGGATTGCAAATAGCAAATGCTCGACGTGACCCCGTGCGGTATGGCCTGATGAGTCTGTCGAGAGGATTGGGCGCACTTGCCTGCGCTGTACTTTTGGCTCGCCTCATGTCAGATCCCGGTCTTGGGGCTGTAATTGGCGTAGTGATGGGATACGGGCTCGCTATCGCCTTCCTTGCGCCACGAAGCCTCGCTGGGCCGAGGCGCCCCGAGACTCTACGTAAGCTTGTTAGTTACGGGGCGCCGTTAACGCTGACCTACCTCGCCGCGAGGATCCTTGACGTGTCAGACCGTTTCATGCTCGCCTCGCTCAAAGGATCTGAGGCGGTTGCAGG
>JAFECZ010000570.1 GCA_018241905.1 Pseudomonadota bacterium | reverse complement strand
CTTGAGCCGATCTGCGCCTGGATCCAGTGCCAGTCGCGCGCAAATTCGTGGCGCGCCATCTCGATGCCCTCGGACTTGCTGCGCAGTGCGTTGACCAGCCAGACCAGGGAACCGAGCCAGATCACGGCCCAGACGATGGCCACAGTCCATGCGGCAGCGATGCGCTGGGACGTGTCCCAGAAGTGCACCACCACGGCCACCGACAGCAAGGCCAGCGCCACCGTGGTGAGGGCCATGACGGCAACCACCAGCAGCGTGATGAGGTGCAGGCGCCGCTTTTCCTCTTCCCAGGCCAGGCGCAGGAGTTGCGCACGGTCTTCGGCGGCCAGGGCGCCTTCGCCGGTCGCCACGCGTACCTGGCGCAACTTGCGGTCCAGGCCCGTGAAGGCCAGGAAGCGCTGGGTCAGCAGGCTGGTCATTCAGACGCCCTGCCAGACCCACGGGCCGGCACCAGGGCCGGCCGCGAGCTCTCAACGGCGGCCAAGCGCCAAGCCCACCAGAATGCCCACGGCAAGGGCCGCGCCGGCAATCTGCCACGGTTCGTCGTGGGCGTAGGCATTGGCCTGGCCGGCAGCTTCACGCGCCTTCTTGGCGGCGAGCTTGCCTTTTTCGGCAGCCAGTTCGCGGGCAATCGCCAGCTTGGCATCGACACGCTGGCGCAGGGCCTTGATGTGCGGCACCGAATCCAGTTCCTTGCTCGAGAGCACGCCGCGCACGTCGCTGGCGAGGTCTTCGACCACCTGGTTGGCTGCTGCTTCGAGATTGGCGGTTGAAGTTGACATTCCTGACGATCCTCCTGGAAAAACCTTGATCGGCCACACGCCGACGATGTCACGCACCACGGGTGGCGCATGGGCGCATGTTACAGGCTGGTCCCTTTGCTACGCCAGCATTTCAGCCACGCGGGCGCCAATTGCCAGGCTGCTGGTCAGGCCGGGGGACTCGATGCCGAACAGGTTGACCAGCCCCGCGACGCCGTGTTCGGAGGCGCCCTGGATCATGAAGTCCGCCGCGGGCTGGCCTGGGCCGGAAATCTTGGGCCTGATGCCCGCATAGCCCGGGATGAGTGCGCCGTCGGGCAGCGCCGGCCAGTACTTTCGCACCTGTGCGTAGAAGCCTTGGCCGCGCGCCGGATCCACCACCAGGTCTTGCGGCCCGTCGACCCATTGCACATCGGGGCCGAACTTGGCCTGGCCGCCCAGGTCCAGCGTGAGGTGCACGCCAAGGCCGCCGGGCTCCGGCACGGGATAGACCAGCCGGCTGAAAGGCGCGCGTCCGCTCAAGGTGAAGTAGTTGCCCTTTGCGAAGCAGGCCGTGGGCAGCGCTGCTTCGCTCAAGCCGGCGAAGCGCCGCGCCAGCAATGGGGCGTTCAAGCCCGCCGCGTTGACCACGCTTGCGCAACGAAGAAGCGTGCCGTCTTCCATGAAGAGATCGATGTGGTCGCCGCAACACTCTGCGCGCGCCACCGGCGACTTCAAGGCCACCATGCCTCCGGCGTTTTCCAGGTCCCCCTGCAGGCTCAGCATCAGCGCATGGCTGTCGACGATGCCGGTGCTGGGCGAATGCACCGCTGCCACGCACTGCAACTGGGGCTCCATGGCCTGCGCCTGCTGGCGCGTGAGCACGGCCAGATCGTGCACGCCGTTGGCCCTGGCCTTGCCGACGATGCCCTCCAGCTCGCCCACCTGCTCCTGCGACGTCGCGACGATGAGCTTGCCGCAGCGTCGGTGCGCAACGGCGCGCTCGTCGGCGTAGGCATAGAGCATCTCCTTGCCCTGCACGCACAGCTGCGCCTTCAGCGAGCCTTGCGGGTAGTAGATGCCGGCGTGAATCACTTCGCTGTTGCGCGAACTGGTGCCGGTGCCGATGGCGCCCTCGCTCTCCAGCACCATCACCTCGCGTCCGGCCAAGGCCAGGGCCCGCGCCACGGCCAAGCCCACCACGCCGGCGCCGATCACGGCGCAATCGATCTTTTCTGCTTCCATGTGCAAAGCTTAGCCGCACATGCGAACGCACAAGGCCGATCAGTGCGGCGGCGCGATGGGTTCCGCGGGATCGTCGGGCTGGGTGGGCGAAGGTTGCGGGCCCTCGTCGGGCTCCACGGGCATCTCGCCAGGGTCGACCGGCCCGGGCTTGTGCGGCGTATGAAGGTGGGAGTTCATGGCCATGCGCTGCTCCTGGCGTGCAAGTGTGCGCCGCACTTAAGCGCAAGGCAAAACAAAAAGGCGACCTGGAAATCCAGGTCGCCTTTGGCTATTTTGGTGGGCGGTGGAGGTTTCGAACCTCCGACCCCAGCAGTGTGAATGCTGTGCTCTACCCCTGAGCTAACCGCCCTAACTTCGCGACCAACTTGCGTTTGCTGCGAAGCCTCAGATTATAGCAACATTTTCTGCGCCAATTTGCCGGAACAAAGTTTTTCCGTTGCTCGCCTTGTCCAACTGCAACAACACCTCCTCGTGCACGGCCAGTTCCTGCTCGGAAGCGATGAGCACCGGCAGCTGGAACTGCCGCAGGTCGATGGTGGTGACCTGGCCCTGCTGCGGCTCGTCGCTCACCACGTCGATCAGCAACGCATCCTGGCCGCGCGTGAGGTTGATGTAGACGTCGGCCAGCAGCTGCGCGTCGAGCTTGGCGCCGTGGAAGGTCCGGTTCGAGCGGTCCACGCCGAAGCGGTCGCACAGTGCGTCCAGCGAATTGCGCTTGCCGGGGAACAGCGCCTTGGCCATGGCCAGGGTGTCGGTCACTTCGCCCGCGCATTCGCGCAGCGGCGGCAGGCCCGCGCGCTCGAACTCCTTGTTCAGGAAACCGACGTCGAAGGCCGCGTTGTGGATGATGATTTCCGCATCGCGCAGGTACTCGACGATCTCCTGCGCCATCACGCCGAACTTGGGCTTGTCGCGCAGGAACTCGGTGGTCAGCCCGTGCACCTTCAACGCGTCTTCGTGGCTTTCGCGCTCGGGGTTGAAGTAGATGTGCAGGTCGTTGCCGGTGAGCTTGCGGTTGAACAGCTCCACGCAACCCAGTTCGATGATGCGGTCGCCGTCTTCGGCGGACAGGCCAGTGGTTTCGGCGTCGAGGACGATTTGCCGGGTCATTCAGGCTCGCGCTGCAGTTGCTGCTTTCAGTGGTTTTCCTTGGCGTGGTTGATCGAGTACTTGGGAATCTCGA
>JAFECZ010000056.1 GCA_018241905.1 Pseudomonadota bacterium | reverse complement strand
GCGCCTCGTTCATGCCGTCTTCGGCGCGCTCGTCCTCGCGCAGCACGACCTCAAGCTCCACGAACGCGCCGAGTCCTTGCACCTGGTCCAGGTGGATGCGGGTGCGTCCGAGCATGTACAGCAGGCGTTTTTTCCGCACCCGGCCGGTGCAACCGTAAGCCAGCGCGAGCGATTCGCGCAGCACGTCGGGGTCGGCCGTCCTGCTGCGCAGGTAGAAAGATTCCTTGGGCCCGGCCTGGTCGGCGCGGCGATAGAAGATGAGCTCGCCGGTGCCGTCGGCAAAGGCGCGCAGCTTGAGCCGGCCGTTGGCGCAGGCAAAGAAGCTGTCGTCCTGCAGGATCTCCACGGGGCCTTCGGCGCCCAGGCGCTGCGCTGCTGCGGCGACGGCTTCGAGTTGCGGCGCACGGGCCTTGATTTCGATGTTGCGGGCCATTGGGCAATGATGCCGCATCGCTTCGTGCGTCGCGCTAAAGTGGCGGCCCTCGACCCGTCCGCCAATCGAATGACCGCATCCCACAGCCCACGTCCGCCGCGCACCGAAGCGCAGGTGCGCATCGACCTCGCCGCGGCCTTTCGCATGGCTGCCATCAATGGCTGGGACGACACCATCTACACCCATCTTTCGGCCAGCGTGCCGGGCGAGCCGGGGCACTACCTGATCAACCGCTTCGGCGACACCTTCGACGAGATCACCGCATCGAGCCTGGTCAAGGTCGACGTGCGCGGCAAGGTGGTGGACGGCTCGGGCGCGCCGGTCAACCCCAGCGGCTTTGCCATCCACGGCGCGGTGCATGCGGCGCGGCCCGAGGTGGAATGCGTGATCCACCTGCACACGCCCTGGGGCATGGCGCTGTCGATGCTGCCGGGTGGCCTGCAGCCCACCTCGCAATCCGCCATGCGCCTTCATCGTCGGCTGGGCCGCCATGCCTACGAGGGGCTGGCCCTGGGCAAGGAAGAGCAGCAGCGACTGGTGCAGGAACTGGGCGGGCTGGACGGCCTGATCCTGGAAAACCACGGCCCATTGATCGTCGGGCGCACCGTGGCCGAGGCCTGGATGCTCATGCATCTGCTCGAACGTGCGGCGCAAGCCCAACTGCGCGCCATGGCCGCAGCCGGCGGCGCGGTAGTGCCCGTGAGCGAAGCGCTGGCGCGGCGCACCTATGAGGAATGGGTGGGCGACGGCAGCGTGTGGGACGGCGACATCGAATGGCAACCCTTGCTGCGCCGCCTGGACCGCACATCGCCCGGCTACCGGGACTGAAATACTCAACCCATTCACCACATAGGCATACAAGGAGAAATCAGCTCATGCCCACCATCCGAGTCGAAATGTTCGAAGGCCGCACGGTCGAGCAGAAGCGCGCCTTTGCGCAAGCCGTGACCGAGGCCGTCGTGAAAACGCTGGGCAGCTCGGCCGACAGCGTGGACGTGGTGTTCTACGACATCGCCAAGCAGGACTGGGCCACCGGCGGCAAGCTGTGGAGCGACCCGCCGGCCGCCAAGCCGGCAGGTTGAGCCTGCTGCGGCGGTCCGAGGCCGCCGCATCTCGCTGTTACTTCGCCGCCTGCTTGGTCGGTTGCGCGTCGCCGGTGTAGCTCAGTGAAGGCAGCTCCGCCTTCGCCTTCTCCGGGGTCTCCAGCTCTACGACGATGCGACCGACGACCAGGCCGATGGAGGGCGAGGTGCGCAGGTACTTCGTCTCGCCGGCTGCCAGGCTGAAGCTGGCCGACTTTTCCGTCTCGGTCGACGTCGAGGCGGTGAAGTTGCCTGCCGTGCGGTCGACATAGAAGAAGCCGCCGGGCTTGGAGGTTCCAACCACCTGCCCATTGAGCCGGATGTCCGGCTGCACTGCAGCGCCCACCATGGAGGAAGAGCGCAGGAAGTAGATGCGCCCCTGATCCGCCTTCAGGCTGGGCATGGAGCTCGCCACTTCGTCGTACTTCGCGCCGGATGCGGCGCACCCCGCCAGAACGGCGACCATGGCCGCTGCAGTTGCCAGTTTCAGAATTGCTTTCATTGGAGTTCTCCTGTGGAAAGCTGGACGGGCTTGTCCAGCGGTGAATACCGGGATTCGCCCGGCAGATAGAAGCCCTGGAGGGCGGCATTCCGGTCGATGACGAGATAGGCCTCGTGCACCTGGCGGCCTTCGATGCTGAAGACCGAATCCACGGGCCGGTAGACGGTGCCTTGCGGGATGTGCCCCACGGCTCGCCATCGGCTGTTGGCGGCAAGGTCACGGGAATAGCCGGTCGGCAATGCGAGCCTTGCGGGAGTCAGCAGCTTGAGGTCGTGGAGCTCGCCGGGCTTGGACGCAGCGATGGGGGTGAAGTCCACTGGCGCGCTGACCACCATGGGGGCGCAGGCGCCCAGCGAGAACACGGCCGCCAGGGCGAGGACGCGCAAGGATCGTGCAGGCGCCAATACACCGCCCATCTTCGAGATACCCACTTTGCTTCTCCTGCCTCATTTCCAATTCGGTGCACGATAGCTGCCGAATAGCGCGTCGAAAAGGGTGCTGTCGTTCTATTGATACATGAAGTTACGTCGGCATTATCCGAAATACGAAATCTCCAATTGAATTTATAGTGGCCGATGATCTGCCAGTGGGTGGAGGCGCTCAATAACGACACGAAAGCATTCATTGCGTTTGTGAATATTCACATTTCCTATCGAACCTATTAACTTTTATGGGGGCCGGTTTGCGTGAAATAGTTAACAATCGTCAACGTTCGAACGACCAAGGTGGACGCCGGTCTTGCGGATCCTTGGCACCTGGCGATCACATTGATTGCCGATATTCCTGGGTTCTGCATCGAAGAATTAGCGGCGACCCGGAAATCCATATAAACACTAGCCGTGAAAGCGCAATAACCAAGCATCAAGGCATTTGTCAGGGGGATTCGGCTTGAATCGGAGCGGTCCTGCATATGACCGAACGATTCGAGCTTTTTTTTGGCCGCGACATTTGCGGGCGTTTTCATGTCCGCATGTATTTGGCATTTGGCGCCTTTGGCACGCAGGGTGACCGCGTTTCCAGCCTTCAGTCCCGCCCGAGCGGTGCGCGCTGTGGAATGATGGCGGCATGACCCATTCACCCCACCGGAGATACCTGATGGCCGCTGGCCTGCTTGGCGTCCTCATGTCCTTGTTCGGCTGCGACTCGCAACGCATCGAAAAGCTGGAGGAGGGCGTCTCCACCGAGGCCGACGTGCGCAAGCAGTTCGGCGAGCCCGAGGCGGTGTGGGACTCGCCGGCGGGCCGGGTCTTCGAATACAACCGCCAACCGGCCGGGCAGAAGAACTACATGGTCACCATCGGCCCCGACGGCAAGATGGCCGCGCTGCGCCAGGTGCTCACGCCCGAGAACTTTGCCAAGGTGCAGGCGGGCATGGGCGCCGAGGACCTGCGCAAGATGCTCGGCAAGCCTGCCAGCCGCAAGCCCTATCCGTTGAAGAACGAGGTGGAATGGGAGTGGCGCTGGCTGCAGCCGCCCAATTCGCCGATGGTGTTCACCGCGGTGCTGAGCGCCGGCGAGCTCAGGGTGCTGCGCAGCGGCTCGTCGCACGACCGCGGCACCGAGGCGCCCTAGCCCTTGACGGCGCCGGCGGTCAACCCGGTGATGATCTGGCGCGCCGCGACAAAGGTGAAGATCAGCGGAGGGATCGCGATCAGGCTGCCCATGGCCATCACGCGGCCCCAGTCCACGCCCATGTCGGTGATGAACAGCGAGACGGCCACCGGCAGGGTGCGCGTTTCGCGGTCGGTCAGCACCAGCGCCAGGATGAATTCGTTCCAAGCGATGCGGAAGGTGAAGATCGACGCGGCGGCGATGCCCGGCGCCATCAGCGGCAGCACCACGTGGAAGAACACGCGCACCGGCCCGCAACCGTCCATGGCCGCGGCTTCCTCCAGTTCCTCCGGAATCTGCAGCACGAAGCCGTAGAGCAGCCAGATGGTGAAGGGCAGGTTGATGCCCACGTACAGCAGCACCAGGCCCCACAGGCTGTTGACCAGCCCCCATTGGCTCCAGATCATGAACACCGGAATGGCCAGCACCGCCAACGGCACGGTGCGCAGCAGCAGGGTGGTGTGCGCGATGAGGTGGCGCCCCCGAAAGCGCAGCCGCGCCAGGCCGTAGGCCGCCATCGTACCCAGCAGCAAGGTGATCAGCGAGGACACCAGGCCGACGAACAGGCTGTTGCCCAGGTAGCGTCCCAGGCTGTCTTCCTCCAGCACCGCGCGATAGTTCTCCAGGGTGGGCATGACCAGGAAGTTGAGCGGCTGCTCGAAGATCTGCACCTGCTGGCGCACGCTGGTGGCGAAGATCAGGAAGATCGGCAGCACGCAGATGGCCGCCAGCACGATCAGCGCCGCATAGCGGGCGGCGTGGCCCCATGTCGATTGGCGAGCGGCGCTCATCGGTGTTGTTCCTTCAGCGGGTTGGACAGGCGCAACGCGCCCCAGGACAGGGCGGCCACCACCACCAGCAGCAGCACGCTGATGGCCGAAGCCTGGCCCAGTTGCTGGCCGATGAAGGCGGTCTTGTAGATGTGCAGCGAGAGGATCTCGGTGCTGTCGCCCGGCCCGCCGAAGGTCAGGATGTAGATCACCTCCAGCACGCGGAAGGCGTCGATGAGGCGCATCATCAGCGTGATGGCGATCACGTGCATGACCATCGGCAGCTTCACCAGGAAGGTCTGCTGGCGCCAGTTGGCGCCGTCGATGCGCGCGGCTTCCATCACGGTGCCGTCCACGCTGGCCAGCGCGGCGATCTTCATGATGAAGACGAAGGGCGTCCACTGCCAGATGTCGGCCACCACGATGGCGACGAAGGCCAGCACCGGGTCGGCCAGCCAGGTGCGCGGCGCCATTCCAACGAGTTGCAGCAGCGCGTTGATCAGCCCGAACTGCGCGTCGAACATGTAGCGCCAGATCAGGCCCACCGCGATCGGCGCGATCATCATCGGCAGGATGAACAGCGTGCGGAACACGGCCATGCCGCGCACCGGCTTCTCGAGGGCGAGCGCCACGGCGATGCCCAGCACCATTTCGGCGCTCACGCACACGGCGGCGAACAGCAGCGTGGTCCACAGGCTGCTCCACACGCGCGGGTTGGAGAAGGCCGAGGCGAACTGGTCCCAGCCGACCCAGCGTGCGCTGCTCCAGGGCGTGCCCATGGACCATTCGTAGCCCGAGAGCTGGAAGGCCGTCAGCACGGGGTAGAGGCAGGCGGCGGCGATGACGATGAGCGCTGGCCCGAGGTAGAACGCGGGCAGCCAGGCGCGGTGACGAAGGCTCATGGCGCGGCTCGGTTCAGAGCTTGTAGCCCGCGTCGCGCATGATCGCGCTCACCTGCGGCACCATGTCGTCCAGCGCCTGCTGCGCGCCCTTCTTGCCGATCAGCGCCTCGTTCAGGCCGACGCCCAGCGCCTGTACGTTGATCTTGTCCCACACCGGGATGATCGGCCGCCAGTCGGGGTTGCTGTACTTGAGGGCCTGCGCGAAGGTGCTGAACTCGGGGTATTTCTTCAGCACGTCGGCGTCGGCCAGCGTGCTGTTGCGAATGGGCGCGCCGCCGGCCAGCGTCACCGCCTTGTCCTGGGCCTTGCCGGCGAGCCACTGCATCAGCAGGAAGCCGGCCTCGGGATTGCGCGCGTTCTGCGGAATCGTCAGCCCGAAGCCGCCGCTTTGCGACGCGCGGCGCGTGCCCTTGGGGTGCAGCGCCCAGCCCACCTTGCCCGCCACCTTGCTCTTGGCGGGGTCGTTGGCCACGCTGGCGAACGAGGTGCTGTCCAGGTACATCGCCGCCTGGCCTTGCAGGAAGGCGGTGTTGGCCTCGCCCTGGCCATAGCTCGGAATGCCGGCGGGGCCGGTGGCCACCACTTCCTGCAGGAACTCCAGCGCGCGCAGGCCCGCCGCGTCATTGAAGCGCGGACGCCACTGGTCGTCGAAGATGCCGCCGCCCAGCGGGTTGAGATGCAGCAGCCACGCATGCACCGCCTGGTGCCCCGCCTGGCCGCGGCTGGTCAGCGCGCCGATGCCGGCCTTGTCGCGGATCATGCCCAGGAGCGGACGAAATTCGTCGTAGGTCTCGGGCACCTTCAGGTTGTGCTTGTCGAAGATGTCGCGCCGGTAGGCCAGCACCGAAGTCTCCGCGCCGTAGGGCAGCCCGTAGAGCTTGGCACCGGGGCCGGCCAGGTAGCCCTTGGGGCCGCCTACCAGGCCGAGGTTCTCCAGGTAGACCGGAACGATGTCCTGCATGTCGAAGGCCGGATCCGCCAGGGATGAGTCGGCGAGCAGCGGCTCGAGCGGGCGCACCAGCTTCTTGGCGACGTACTCGGTCTTCCACATCACGATGTAGCAGGCCAGGTCGTAGTCGCCGTTGGCCTTGGCCATCTCGAGCAGTTGCTTGTCCTTCAGGCGCGCGATGGCGACCTTGTCCACCTCGACGCGGATGCCGGTTTCCTTGGTGAACGCGGGCAACAGCGTACGCATGGCGTCGTAGTGCGGATGCGCCGGGACGCTCATGACCACGGTCTTGCCCGCGTACCTGGCGTAGCGGCCTTGCGCCCGCGCTCCGCTGAAGGGAAGGGCCGCGCCAAAGACGGTGATGGCGGCGGCCTTGAGTGTGTCGCGACGGTGCATGCGGTGTCCTCCTGAATGTCTTGTTCGATGGGCGATGAAGCGCGTGTCGTCAGGCGCGCAATGAGCGCCCGGTCTCGGCGTCGAAAAGGTGGATGTCGTCTGGCGCAACCGTGACGTACAGGCGCTCGCGCAACAGGGCCTTGGCGTCGCCGGGCACGATCACGGTCAGCTTCTGCCCGATCGATTCGGCCAGCCGGCCGGTGACCAGGCTTTCGGTGCCCAGGTACTCGACCATCTCGACCCTCAGGCGCCATGCGTCGTGCGCTTCCGGCACGGTGCGCAAGGCCTGCGGGCGCACGCCCAGCACGAGCGCCCGGTCGGCCCGCGTGGCGCCGGCGCGCAGCCACGGCGGCGCCGGCAGCACGAAGCCGGGGCCGTGCAGCAGCAGTTCGCCGCCTTCGGCCCGCGTGGCGCGCACCTCGAACAGGTTCATCGTCGGCGTGCCGATGAAGCCCGCCACGAACAGATTGGCGGGCTGGTTGAACACCTGCGCCGGCATGCCCACCTGCTGGATGCGGCCCTTGTCGAAGATCACGATCCGGTCGGCCAGCGTCATCGCCTCGACCTGGTCGTGGGTGACGTACAGCGTGGTCTTGCCCAGGCGCGCATGCAATTGCGCCAGTTCGGTTCGCATGTGGCCGCGCAGCTTCGCGTCCAGGTTGGACAGCGGCTCGTCGAACAGGAACACCTGCGGCTCGCGAACGATGGCGCGGCCGATGGCCACGCGCTGGCGCTGCCCGCCGGACAACTCGCGCGGCTTGCGCCCCAGCAGATGCTCGATGTTGAGCACCTTGGCCGCCTGCCGCACGCGCGCCTGGGTGTCGGCCTGCGAGTGGCCGGCCAGGCGCAGCGCGAAGGACATGTTCTGCTCCACGTCCATGTGCGGGTACAGCGCGTAGCTCTGGAACACCATGGCGATATCGCGCGACATCGGCGGGGCGTGCGTCACGTCCTTGCCGCCGATGACGATGCGGCCTTCGGTCACGTCCTCCAGGCCCGCGACCATGCGCAGCGTGGTGCTCTTGCCGCAGCCCGACTCGCCCAGCAGCACGACGAATTCGCCGGCTTGCACGGACAGGTCCAGTTGCTGCACGACGGTGACATCGCCGAAGCGCTTGACGAGTTGCTGGAGTTGGATATCGGCCATGAGGTATCGCGGGAGGAAGGGTGGAATAGGAGAACGTCGGGTCAGCGGCGCTGCCGAGGCTGCAGCGGCCGGTTCACGCCCCAGCCGATGGGCGCGCGGCGGTTGCCGGGGTGGGCGGGGTCGGGTCCCCAGATGGCCTGGTAGGTGTCGATGCATCGGCCCGCGCGCTGCCAGCGCCAGGCGGCGGCGGCCAGTGCGAGCCACCACGTGGCCAGCACCAGCGGCATCCAGCGCGGCGCGTCGGCCAGCACCAGTCCGCTGGCGATGACCGCCATCGACAGCAGCATCGCAAGCCAGCCCAGGCTCTTGTGCAGGCGCTCGAACCAGACCCGGCGCGTGCTCATGTCGTAGTGGTCGCCGCGCATCTGCACGTCGGTCGGGCCGCCCTTGCTGCCGCGCACCAGCCCGAAGCCGATCTGGAACAGGCCGATCGCCATCAGGCTCCAGCCGGCGAAGTGATGCCAGGGGGCCAGTGCGCCGCCGCCGGCGCCGCGGCCCCAGGCCCACGCCAGCCCGAGCGCGGCGGCGGCCATGCCGCTCCACTGCAGCAGCCGGTGGGCGATCCACCATCCCTTGTGGTCCAGCCGCTCGGGCCAGCGGCGCGTGCGCTTGAAGTAGCGCGCGGCCAGCGCCCCCGTGGGCAGCAGCAGGCCCCAGCCCAGCACCATGGCGCGGGCATGCCAGTACGTCCAGGGTGCAATGGCGTGATCGATCGCGCCGCTGAGCGGCGTGCGAAGCCAGTGCCAGAGTTCGCTCAAGCCGTGGCTCCGCGCGTGTTGAGCTTGATGCGGTAGAGCGAAGTGCTGGCCGCGATGAACAACTCGTTGCCCGCCGGCCCGCCAAAGACCAGGTTGCCCACCTTCTCGGGCACCGGGATGCGCGCGATGCGCGTGCCGTCGGGGTGGTAGACCTGCACGCTGTCTTCGCTGCTGGTGTAGACAAAGCCGTGCAGGTCGAGCCTAAAGCCGTCGGCCAGGCCCGGCGCGATCTGCGCGAACACGCGCGGATTGGCCAGGTCCTGCCCGCCCACCACGTCGAAGACGACGATGTGATGATGGCCGCTGCCGTCGGTGCGCAGCGCGGCCGAGGTGTCGCTCACGTAGAGCAGCCGCTCGTCGGGCGAGAAGGCCAAGCCGTTGGGTTCTTCAAGCCAGTCGCTGGCGATGCGCAGTGCGCCGCTGATGGGGCAGAAGCGGAACACGTAGCAGCGGCCCAGTTCGCTTTCCGCCTTGTGGCCCTCGCGGTCGGAGGCGATGCCGTAGGGCGGGTCGGTGAACCAGAGGCTGCCGTCGCGCTTGACCACGATGTCGTTGGGCGAGTTCAGCCGCCGGCCCTGGTAGCGGTTCACCACGATCTCGTCGTCGCCAATTGGCCGGCCCTCGGCGTCCAGCCGCGTGCGCACGATGGCGCGCAGCCCGTGCGAGCAGTGCAGCAGGGCGCCATGCACCTCGCGCACATGGCCGTTGGTGAAGTCGACCGCGTCGCGCCAGACGGTGACGCCATCCTGCGGGTGCCAGGACAGCATGCGGTCGTTGGGGATGTCGCTCCACAGCACCTGCCCGGTTTCGCGCAGCCAGACCGGCCCCTCGCTCCAGATGGCGCCGCCGCCCAGCCGCTCCAGCGGCGATGCGCCCTGGGCAACGGGCTGGAAGCGGGGGTCGAGGATCTCGATGTCGTTCATTGCGGCATGAATCAGATGACTGGGTGCCGCGATTCTGGGTCGATAAGAGATACCGGTAACTAGAACTAACCCGAATCAGGAAGTGGCGGGGCACAATGCAAAATCGAAAAACGAAGTCTTCCAAGCGTCAATGCAAGGAGGCTGCTTCCCGAACAAGAGTCGCTCCGTAACCCAAACCTACCCTGTCCATGCGTCAAAAGAAGGAAGTCCGCAAGCCGCCGCCGCCAGCGGGCAATGTCACCATGCACGACGTGGCCGCGCGGCTGGGCATCTCCAAGATGACGGTCTCGCGCGCGCTGGCCCGTACCGAGGCGCGCAGCCGAGGCACTTCGGAGGAGCTGCGCCAGCGCATCCTGCGGACCTGCGAGGAAATGGGCTACGTCATCGACAAGACCGCGAGCAGCTTTTCCTCCAAGCGCTCGGGCTTCGTCGCCGCGCTGATCCCCACGCTGAACAACTCGAACTTCTCCGACACGGCGCGCGGCCTCACGGCGGCGCTCGAATCGGCCGGGCTGCAACTGCTGATGGGCTACACCGACTACGACCTGCAGGCCGAGGAGCGGCTGCTCAGGGCCATGCTGTCGCGCCGCCCCGAAGGCGTGGTGCTGACGGGCGGGCATCACACGCCGGGCGTCTACGCCATGCTCGAAACCGCCGGCGTGCCGGTGGTGGAAACCTGGGACCTGGTGGCGTCGCCCATCGAGCACACGGTGGGCCTGTCCAACGCCGAGGCGGTGGGCGACCTGGTGCGCCACCTTCACGGCAAGGGCTATCGGCGCATGGCCTTCATGAGCGGCGAGCCGGCGCGCGACGCGCGCGGCGCCGACCGGCGCCTGGGCTTCGAGAACGCGGTGCGGGCGCTGGGCCTGCCGCAGGGGCGGATCCTGACCGTGGGGCAGGCGCCGGTTTCCATGGCGCACGGGGCGCAGGCGGTGGTGCAATTGCTGCAACGCTGGCCCGACACCGACGCGCTGGTGTGCGTGTCCGACCACGCCGCCTTCGGCGCGCTCATGGAATGCCAGCGCCGAGGCTGGGCGGTGCCGCAGCGCCTGGCCATCGCCGGCTTCGGCGACCTGGAAGTGGCGGCGGCCTGCCACCCGCGGCTGACCACCGTCGTCGTCGACTGCGTGGCCATTGGCCGCAGCGCGGGCGAGCTGCTGGTGCGCGCCATCGATGCGGCGCGCACCGGCGCGCGGCTGCCCCCCGAGACGGTGATGAGCCCGTTTCGCATCGAGGCGCGCGAAAGCGCCTGAGCTTCGGCGGGGGGGGGGGGGGGGGTAGCGCCAGCCTTGCCGATTTCTTAAGATACCGGTACCACAAACAAGCCAGAGGGGAGGACCGATCGTGAGTACCGACAAGGAATCGTCCGGCGCTGCGCGCCGCATTGCCGTCATCGGCATCGGCATCATGGGCAGCGCCATCGCGCGGCGGCTGATCGAATGCGGCCACGGCGTGAGCGTGTTCAACCGCAGCGCCAAGAAAACGGTGCCCCTGGTCGCGCTGGGCGCGCGCGGCGCGGTTTCGGCGGCCGATGCGGCGCGCGGCAGCGAATTCGTCATCACCTGCCTGAACTCCGCCGCCATCGTGGAGGAGGCCACGCTGGGCCAGGGCGGCGCGGCCGAGGCCATGGACGCCGGCAGCCTGCTGATCGACATGTCATCGATCGACCCCGCCTCGACCCAGCGCCTGGCTGGTGCGATGCGCGAGCGCTGCGGGGCGGACTGGGTCGATGCGCCCCTGTCGGGCGGCGCACCCAAGGCGCTCCTGGGGCAGCTCACCGTGATGGCGGGCGGCACCAGCGAGGCGGTGCAGCGTGCGCGCGAGGTCATGCGAGACCTGTGCGCAAACTACACGCACATGGGCCCCAGCGGCGCCGGGCAGGCCACCAAGCTGGTCAACCAGGTGCTGTGCGCGCTGAACAACCAGGCCGTGGCCGAGGCGGTGCGCCTGGCCGAATCGTGCGGGGTCGATGCCTCGGTGCTGCCGGCGGCGCTGGCCGGCGGGCGTGCCGACAGCGCGGCGCTGCGCGAGTTTGCCCCGCAGATGGCGGCGCGCCGCGTGCCGCCCAGCGGCAGCATCGTCAACATGCTCAAGGACCTCGAAGGCGTGCAGCGCGTCGCGCACGGCGCCCGGCTGCCGCTGCCCCTGACGGCCACCGTGGCCGAGCTGTTCCGGGGCATGGTGGCAGCCGGCATCGGGGACGAGCAGATGGCCGCGATCATCCGGCAGTTCGACGGATACAAAGCGCTGGCGGCGGCGTGAGCCCAAGTCTTCGCGCCCGTGGAAACGGGGTTTCCACCAAGGCACGAGGCCTTTTACCGGGGCGCATACTGGGCGCCACCCACGGTAACAAAAACGCGCGAGCGCCTTCACCAGGGGCGTTCCGCGCGGCAGGCAGGAGACAACATTGCTGCGGACGAACATCGAGAATCCGGCCTATTTCCACAAGGTCGTCGATTGCCAGTACGCCTGTCCGGCGCACACCCCCGTACCTGAATACATCCGGCTGATCGTGCAGCGCCGCTACGGCGATGCCTACATGATCAACTGGGTATCCAACGTCTTCCCCGGCATCCTCGGGCGCACCTGCGACCGGCCCTGCGAGCCCGCCTGCCGGCGCGGCCGGGTCGAGGAAAGCAACGCGCAGGCCCCCGAGCCGGTGGCCATCTGCCGCCTCAAGCGCGTGGCCGCCGACATGAAGGAGGACGTGCGCGCCCGCATGCCGCAGGTGGCGCCGAAGAACGGCAAGCGCGTCGCCTGCGTAGGCGCGGGGCCGGCGTCGCTGACGGTCGCGCGCGACCTCGCCCCGCTGGGCTATGAGGTCACGGTGTTCGACGGCGAGGCCAAGGCGGGCGGCTTCATCCGCACGCAGATCCCGCGCTTCCGGCTGCCCGAGTCGGTGATCGACGAAGAGACCGGCTACATCTTCGACCTGGGCGTGCGCTTCAAGAGCGGCCGGCGCGTCGAGTCGATGGACCAGTTGCTCGACGAAGGCTGGGATGCCATTTTCGTCGGCTGCGGCGCGCCGCGCGGGCGCGACCTCGACCTGCCGGGGCGCAAGGAGGCGGCGGCCCACATCCACATCGGCATCGACTGGCTGGCCTCGGTGTCTTTCGGCCATGTGAGCAGCATTGGCAAGCGCGTGATCGTGCTGGGCGGCGGCAACACCGCCATGGACTGCTGCCGTTCCGCCCGCCGCCTGGGCGGCACCGACGTGAAGGTCATCGTGCGCAGCGGCTTCGACGAGATGAAGGCCTCGCCCTGGGAAAAGGAGGACGCGGCGCACGAAGGCATTCCGATCCTCAACTTCCACGTGCCCAAGGCCTTCGTGCATGACGAAGGGGGCAAGCTGGTGGGCATGACCTTCGAGATCGTGCAGGCGCAGTACGACGACAAGGGCCGGCGCAAGCTGGTGCCCACCGGCGAGCCCGACGCGCATTTCGAATGCGACGATGTGCTGGTGGCGGTGGGGCAGGAAAACGCCTTTCCCTGGATCGAGCGCGACTGCGGCATCGCCTTCGACGAATGGGGCCTGCCCAAGCTCGACAAGACGACCTTCCAGTCCACCGTGCCGAACGTGTTCTTCGGCGGCGATGCGGCCTTCGGCCCGAAGAACATCATCACGGCCGTGGCGCACGGGCACGAGGCCGCGGTGTCCATCGACAAGCTGCTGAGCGGCGAGAGCGTGGAGCAGCGCCCGCCGCCCATGACCAACCTGATCTCGCAGAAGATGGGCATTCACGAATGGAGCTACGACAACGACATCGCCAACGACCTGCGCTACAAGGTGCCATGGGCCAAGGCGGAGAAGGCGCTGGCCAGCATCAAGGTGGAAGTGGAACTGGGCTTCGACGCCGCCACCGCCTTCAAGGAAGCGGGGCGCTGCCTCAATTGCGACGTGCAGACCGTGTTCCAGGAAAGCGCCTGCATCGAGTGCGATGCCTGCGTCGACATCTGCCCGATGGACTGCATCACCTTCACCAGCAATGGCGAGGAGGATGAACTGCGCCATCGACTGAAGGCGCCTGCGCTCAACCTCGCGCAAGACCTTTATGTCTCCGGTGGACTGAAGACGGGGCGGGTGATGGTCAAGGACGAAGACGTGTGCTTGCACTGCGGCCTGTGCGCCGAGCGCTGCCCGACCGGCGCGTGGGACATGAAGAAGTTCCTGCTGAAGATGACGCCGGCCGGTCCGGCCGCGCGCACCGGCCAGGCGCAGGAGGTGCATGCGTGATGAACACACCCTTGCGCTCCATCGAGGCCGTCAACGACTTCGTCATCAAGTTCGCCAACGTCAACGGCTCGGGCTCGGCCTCGGCCAACGAACTGTTCGCGAAAGCCATTTTGCGCATGGGCGTGCCGGTGAGCCCGCGCAACATCTTTCCCAGCAACATCCAGGGCCTGCCCACGTGGTACGAGGTGCGCGTGACCGAGGCCGGCCACCTGGGCCGCCGCGGCGGCACCGACATGATGGTCGCCATGAACCCGCAGACCTGGGACGCCGACGTGGCCGAGCTGGAGTCCGGCGGCTACCTGTTCTACGACAGCACGCGCCCGCTGCCGCCGTCGAAGTTTCGCGACGACATCCGCGTGATCGGCATGCCACTCACCGAGATCTGCAATGCGGTCTACCAGGACCCGCGCCAGCGCCAGCTGTTCAAGAACATCGTGTATGTGGGCGCGCTGGCGGTGCTGCTGGGCATCGACCCGGAGGTCATCGAGAAGCTCTTTTCCGAGCAGTACAAGGGCAAGGAGAAACTGCTCGATTCGAACGTTCGGGCGCTGCACCTGGGCTGCGACTTTGCGCGCGAGAACCTGGCTGACCAGCCCATCGGCCTGAAGGTGCGCCGCGCCGACAAGGTGGGCCGCAAGATCTTCGTGGACGGCAACAGCGCCGCGGCGCTGGGCTGCGTGTATGGCGGCGCCACGGTGGCGGCCTGGTACCCGATCACGCCTTCATCGTCGGTGGCCGAGGCCTTCCAGCGCTATTGCAGCAAGTTCCGCGTCGATGCGGCCACCGGCCAGCAGCGCTTTGCCATCGTGCAGGCGGAAGACGAGATTGCCTCCATCGGCATGGTGGTGGGCGCGGGGTGGAACGGGGCGCGGGCCTTCACCGCCACCTCGGGGCCGGGCGTGTCGCTGATGACCGAGTTCATCGGGCTGGCCTACTTCGCCGAAATACCGGTCACCATCATCAACGTGCAGCGCGGCGGGCCCTCCACCGGCATGCCCACGCGCACGCAGCAGGCGGACATCATCAGCTGCGCCTATGCGTCGCACGGCGACACCAAGCATGTGCTGCTGTTCCCGCAGGACCCGCATGAGTGCTTCGAGCATGCGGCCACTGCGCTGGACCTGGCGGACCGGCTTCAGACGCCGGTGTTCGTCATGACCGACCTCGACATCGGCATGAACCAGCGCCTGTGCGAGCCCTTCGAATGGGACGACGCCAAGGCCTACGACCGCGGCAAGGTGATGACGGCCGAGGAACTGGAGGCCGGCAAGGACTTCGGCCGCTACAAGGACGTGGACGGCGACGGCATTCCGTGGCGCACGCTGCCGGGCACGCACCCCACCAAGGGCAGCTACTTCACCCGCGGCACCACGCGCGACCCGTATGCGCGCTACTCGGAGCGCGGGCCCGACTACATCTACAACATGGAGCGGCTGCTGCGCAAGTTCGCCAGCGCCGCACAGCTGGTGCCGGCGCCGCTGCTGCAGCGTGCGGCGAGCAAGACCGACCTGGGCGTCATCTACTTCGGCTCGACCAGCCCCTCGATGCAGGAAGCGCTCGAGGTGCTGCAAGCGGAGGAGGGCATTCACGTCGACGCGATGCGCCTGCGCGCCTTTCCGTTCGCGGACAGCGTGGCGCAGTTCCTGGCCACGCACAGCCGCGTGTTCGTGGTGGAGCAGAACCGCGACGCGCAGATGCGCAGCCTGCTGGTCAACGAACTGGGCGTGTCGCCCGAGCAGCTGGTGGCGGTGCTGCACTACGACGGCACGCCGATCACCGCGCGCTTCATTGCGCGGACCATTGCAGAGAAGGTAAAGGGCAAGGCGGAGCCCGTGCGCGCGCAGCAAGCCCTGGCCGAGCCGCCGCAGCCCATCGTCACGCCGATGAAGTGATCGCAGAGATCTGGAGAAAGAGCGCATGACCTATCTCGCCAAGCCCCGCCTGCACCACCCCACGCTGGCCGCCAACAAGGTCGGCTACACGCGGCGCGACTACGAGGGCAAGATCTCCACGTTGTGCGCCGGCTGCGGGCACGACTCCATCTCGGCCTCGATCATCGAGGCCTGCTGGGAGCTGGACATCGAGCCGCATCGCGTGGCCAAGCTCTCGGGCATCGGCTGCAGCAGCAAGACGCCCGACTATTTCCTCGGTGCATCGCACGGTTTCAACACAGTGCACGGGCGCATGCCCAGCGTGCTGACCGGCGCCAACCTGGCCAACCGCGACCTGCTGTACCTCGGCGTGTCGGGCGATGGCGACTCAGCCTCCATCGGCCTGGGCCAGTTCGCGCACGCCATGCGGCGGGGCGTGCGCATGGCCTACATCGTCGAGAACAACGGCGTGTACGGCCTGACCAAGGGGCAGTTCTCGGCCACGGCGGACCAGGGCTCCAGGAGCAAGAAGGGCGTGGTCAACACCGACAGTGCGGTCGACCTGGTGGGCATGGCGCTGCAGCTGGGCGCCACCTACGTGGCGCGCGGCTTCTCGGGCAACAAGGCGCAGCTGGTGCCGCTGATCAAGGGCGCCATCAGCCACGGCGGCGCGGCCTTCATCGACGTCATCAGCCCCTGCGTGGCCTTCAACAACCACCCGGGCAGCACCAAGAGCTACGACTACGTGCGCGAGCACAACGAGGCGGTGAGCCGCATCGACTTCATCAGCGGCAGGGAAGAGATCACCGCCGACATTGCCCCGGGCGAAGTAATGGACGTGCGCCAGCACGACGGCACCTTGCTGCGCTTTCGCAGCCTGCATGCCGACTACGACCCGGTCGACCGCTATGCCGCCATGGCCTACATGCAAAAGCACCAGGCGCAGGGCGAGATCGTGACGGGGCTGCTGTATGTCGATCCGCTGGCCACCGACCTGCACACGGCGCTGAACACCTGCGATGCGCCGCTCAACAGCCTGGGGGCGAAGGATTTGTGCCCGGGTGCAGCCGTGCTGGAGAAGCTCAACAGTTCCTTACGCTAAAGCGATTGCGCGTCGGGCGCGGCTGCCGCAGCATTGCGAGTCCACGCCTTTTTCCCAACCGAGCATTGGCACCAAGAGCAGGAGGGCGCCCATGGCCGAGCGGACCGTGTTCCAGTCGATTTCCCGCA
>JAFECZ010000569.1 GCA_018241905.1 Pseudomonadota bacterium | reverse complement strand
CTGGCAGCACCATGAAGTGCTCGGTGGTCAACCGCACGCGGTCTTCGAGCTTGAGCAGGTGCAGGATGCGCAGCGTCTCGGCATGCGTGCGCACCGCCACGTATTCGAGCTTGCGCAGCGCCTCCAGCAAGGCCGCGCCGCGGCGCTTGCGCTGCGTGAACGGATGGCCGCTGCGCAGCAGCACGATGTAGCGGTCCTTCAGCAGCAGCTGACGCCGGGTGTCCTTCACCTCGGGCAGGAAGCCGAAGGCGAAGTCGATGCGCCCGCTGTCCAGCGCCGGCGCGACCTCGTGCGGCGCCAGCGCCATGGTTTCCACGCGGATGCCCGGCGCCAGCGGTCCCACGCCGGCCATCAGCGCGGGCAGGAAGCGGCCTTCGCCGATGTCGCTCATGTGGATGCGGAAGGTCTTGCGCGAGGCGGAAGGTTCGAAGCGGTCGGGCTCGCTGAGCGCGTCTTCCAGCGTGGCCAGCGCGGATTGCACCGCCTGCGCCAGTCGTTCGGCGCGGGGCGTGGGCACCACGCCGCCGGGTGCGCGGGTGAAGAGCGCGTCCTGCAGCAGCCGTCGCAGGCGGCCCAGGCCGTGGCTGGCGGCCGGCTGGGTCAGGCCCAGCGCCTCGGCGCCGCGGCTCACGCTGCGGGCGCGGTACACCGCGTCGAACAGACGCAGCAGGTTCAGGTCGATGGCCTCGATATGCATGGCATGCATGTTACTTAGGCCGCTCATTGTATTGATGACTGCTGTACGGCCACGCAAACTCCTGCGCCAGTCAAGGCCAACGCCTGGGCGCGCCGCGCCAGCACGGAGAACCCTTTTGGAAGTTTCATTCAGCAAAGAGATAGAGGCACTGCGCCTGGGCGCGGGCCAGTCCTTTCACGGCGAGGGCATCCTCGCCATCACCAAGGGGCTGCTGCAATCGGGCGTGGCCTACGTGGGCGGCTACCAGGGCGCGCCCGTGTCGCACCTGCTGGACGTGATGGTGCAGGCCAAGCCCTACATGGACGAGCTGGGCGTGCACGTGGAGGCCTGCTCCAACGAGGCCTCGGCCGCGGCCATGCTGGGTGCGTCCATCCACTACCCGCTGCGCGGCGCGGTCACGTGGAAGTCCATCGTCGGCACCAACGTGGCGGCCGATGCGCTGTCCAACCTCTCCTCGCCCGGCGTGAAGGGCGGCGTGCTGATCGTGGTGGGCGAGGACTACGGCGAAGGCGCCAGCGTGATCCAGGAGCGCACGCATGCCTACGCCCTCAAGTCGGGCATGTGCCTGCTCGACCCCCGGCCCGAGTTGGGCCAGATGGTGCGCATGGTGGAGCACGGCTTCGCGCTCTCCGAAGCCTCGAACATGCCCTGCATGATGGAGCTGCGCATCCGCGCCTGCCATGTTCGCGGCAGCTTCGATTGCAGCGACAACATTGCGCCGGCCATCTCCACGCGCGAGCTGATGCCCGAGCCGGCCGGCTTCGACTACATGCGGCTGGCGCATCCGCCAGTCACCTTCCGCCAGGAGAAGCTCAAGGGCGAGGAGCGCATTCCGGCCGCGCGGCGCTACATCGCCGAGCATGGCTTGAACGAGCTGATGGCCGGCGGCGCGCACGCAGACCTGGGCATCGTGGTGCAAGGCGGGCTCTACAACGCCCTCCTGCGCGCACTGCAGCAGCACGGCCTGGCCGACGCCTTCGGCGAAAGCGCCATCCCGATCCTGGTGCTCAACGTCACCTGCCCGCTGGTGCCCGAACAACTGTCCGATTTCTGCGCAGGCAAGCGCGCCGTGCTGGTGGTGGAGGAAGGCCAGCCCGAGTACATCGAGCAGGAAATCGCCACGTTGCTGCGCCGCCGCGACATCCAGACGCCGCTGCATGGCAAGGACTTCATTCCGCTGGCCGGCGAACTGGGCGCCGAAGCACTGGCCGGTGGCCTGGCCGGATGGGTGGGCCGCTACCTGCCGCAGCATGCCGGCGCGGGCGCGAGCCAGTGGCTGGCCGCCAACGCCGAACGCCGCGCCGCCGTGGCGAAGCTGCTCGATGCGCCGCTGCCCAACCGGCCGCCGGGCTTTTGCATCGGCTGCCCGGAGCGGCCGGTGTTTTCCGCCCTCAAGCTCGCGCAGCAGGACACGGGCCCGGTGCACATCGCCGCCGACATCGGCTGCCATGCCTTCGGCACCTTCGAGCCCTTCTCCATGGGCCACTCCATCCTCGGCTACGGCATGAGCCTGGCCAGCCGCGCAGGCGTGTCGCCGGTGATGCAGCGGCGCGTGCTGTCGGTGATGGGCGACGGCGGCTTCTGGCACAACGGCCTGCTCACCGGCGTGCAGAGCGCCCTGTTCAACGGCGACGATGCGGTGCTGCTGATCTTCAAGAACGGCTACACCTCGGCCACCGGCACGCAGGACATCATCTCCACGCCCGACGACGCCATCAAGGAGCAGGCGGTCGACAAGCAGCAGAGCCTGGTGGACAAGAACAAGACCATCGAGAGCACGCTGCAGGGCCTGGGCGTGCAATGGCTGCGCACCGTGCACAGCTACGACGTGGCCGCCATGCGCAAGACGCTCACCGAAGCCTTCACCAGCGACTTCAACGGCCTCAAGGTGGTTATTGCCGAAGGCGAATGCCAGCTGGAGCGCCAGCGCCGCATCAAGCCCTGGATCGCGGGCCTGCTGCAGCGCGGCGAACGCGTGGTGCGCGTGAAGTACGGCGTGGACGAGGACGTGTGCACCGGAGACCACGCCTGCGTCCGCCTCTCGGGCTGTCCCACCCTCACCATCAAGGACAACCCCGACCCGCTGAAGGTGGACCCGGTGGCCACGGTGATCGACGGCTGCGTGGGCTGCGGCCTGTGCGGCTCGAATGCGCATGCGGCCACGCTGTGCCCTTCCTTCTACCGCGCCGAAGTGGTGCAGAACCCCAAGTGGCACGAACGCCTGCTGCACGGCCTTCGCGGCGCCATCGTGCGCGCGCTGCAACCTGCATGACCAAGATTTCCATGGACCGTACCCAACCCATCACCCTGCTCGTCTGCGCCCTGGGCGGCGAAGGCGGCGGCGTGCTCACCGAATGGCTGATCGAGGCCGCGCGCACCAGCGGCCATGCCGCGCAGAGCACGTCCATTCCCGGCGTGGCGCAGCGCACCGGCGCCACCACCTACTACGTCGAGGTTTTTCCGGTGCCGATGGCGCAACTGGGCGGGCGC
>JAFECZ010000568.1 GCA_018241905.1 Pseudomonadota bacterium | reverse complement strand
ACAACCCGTGGCTGTACGAAGGCTGAGCAGGCGCCTGGCCGGCCTCAGAGCTTGAAGCTTTGCAGGTGGTCGATGCGCTCGGCCAACCCTTCGGCGCCGGCATCGGCGCCCAGGCCCGCACTGCTGGCTTCTGCCAGCGCAGCCTGCAGTTGCTCGAGCAAGGCGCCGCGCGCTTCATCGAAGGCTTGCGGCAGGTCGCCATGGGCCTTTTCGTAAGCCTGCGCAATGGCCCTGGCGGCGGCCGGAGCGCCCGCCGCAACGCACTGCGCAATCGCGCGGGCGGTGGGCTTGGCGCCGCGCCTGAGCAGCTCCTGCGCAAGCTCCGGCGAAATGGCGCCCTCGACGCTGTCCAGCGCGTCCGCCGACAGCGGCGCGTCACCTTCCAGCAGCGCCGTCGCTGCGTCGAAGGCGCCGTGCGCCAGCGCCAGGTCGGCGGGCAGTGCGCTGCCCAGCAGCGGCGTGTCGAAGCGCACGCCTGCCGCGGCCAACTCGTTGATGAGGGCGGCATCGTCGGTGGCAATGGCGTGGCGCTGGGCGATCTGCGCCGCCAGCGGCGGGACTTCGGACAGGCGCCCTTCACGCAGCGGCGTGCGCCAGTCGACCAGGGCGCGCCGGTAGTAGGCCACCACCTTGTCCGCCAGGTCGAGGTCGAGCCCGTGGTCGCCGTGGCGCTCGTCCAGGTAGTCGAGCAGCGCCTGGCCGGTGAAGTAGTCGCCAATGGGCTCCAGCGGATCTTCCTCCAGGTGCATGGCGGCGAACGCGCCTTCGAGGTTGGTGGCCAAGGTGGCCAGCCCGTCCTCGTGCATGGCGTGCGGCCAGCCTTCGGGCAGGCTGCGCTTCCAGGCCAGGACATGGCCGAACTGCGCGCCCGGCTCGGTCACCACGTGGAGGCGGTCGGTATCGTCGAAGCCGCCGAAGGGCAGGGCAGCCAGCTTGGGGGCCCATTCGGTGCCCTGGGTGTCGGTGGCGGCGCCGGCCTGGCGCTCGTGCGCGATCCAGCCGGGCAGGTCGTGAAAGCCCGCGGGGCCGTGGCCGAACAATTCGGCCCAGTGGATGGGCTCTTCGCCGCCATTCATGCGCGCCGTCAGGTCGTAGTCGAGCGCGCCGCCGCAGGCCTGGCTCCACAGCGACAGCAGGCCGGGCGGCACGGGGCCGATGCACGCGGCCTCGACGGCGGCCAGCTGCTGCGCGCTGATGGGCGGCTGCGCGTCGAAGATCACGCGCCCTGCGAAGAGCACGATGCCGTGCGCGCGAAGCTGCGCCAGTTCGTCGTCGGTGAAGAAGTCATCCATCCAGGCCTCCCTTGGTACTGGGGTTCGTTCACTGTTGATGCTACAGGTCGGTGCGCAGCTTCCAGATCTCCGGAAAGAGCACCACGTCGAGCATCTTGCGAAGATAGCTTACGCCCCCTGTGCCGCCAGTGCCACGTTTGAAGCCGATCACGCGCTCCACGCTGGTGACGTGGCGAAAGCGCCAGAGGCGGAACGCATCTTCGATGTCGGTGAGCTTCTCGCCCAGTTGGTAGAGATCCCAATGCGCATGCGGCGCGCGGTACACCGTGAGCCAGGCAGCCTCCACGCCGTCACTGGCCTCGTAGGGCTGCGTCCAGTCGCGCTCCAGCCGGTCGGCGGGCACGGGCAGGCCGTGGCGCGACAGGAGGCGCAGCGACTCGTCGTAGAGCGAGGGGGCGCGGTAGGCCGCATCGACCATGGCCAGCAGATCGGCCCGGTGCGCGTGCGGCTTGAGCATGGCGGCGTTCTTGTTGCCCAGCGCGAACTCGATGCAGCGGTACTGCGCGCTCTGGAAGCCGCTGGAGCTGGCCAGGTAGGGCCGCATGGCGGTGTATTCGGGCGGCGTCATGGTCGAGAGCACGGTCCACGCGCTCACCAGCTGCTCCATGATGCGGCTCACCCGCGCCAGCATCTTGAAGGCATCGGGCAGCTGGCCGGCCGCAATGCACCGCGTGGCGCCGTGCAGCTCGTGCAGCATCAGCTTCATCCACAGCTCGCTGGTCTGGTGCTGGATGATGAAGAGCATCTCGTCATGCGCGGGCGAGAGCGGATGCTGCGCGCCCAGCACTTCGTCCAGATGCAGGTAGTCGCCATAGCTCATGGACTGGCTGAAGTCCAGCTGGGCTTTTTCGTCGTGGACGATCTTTTCGGTCTGGCTCATGGTGGTGTCGTTGTCGTTGTCGTTGTCGTTGTCGTTGCTCAGGTCACTGCATTGCGCGTGTTGAATTCGGGTCGGCGCCACTCTTCTTCCTCGAGCACCTGCGCGAGGTTGCCGACGGCGTTCCACACGTCCTCGAAGCCGAGGTACAGCGGGGTGAAGCCGAAGCGCAGGATGTCGGGCATCCTGGTGCCTCCAGGGCTCGGCATGCCGGGCCCGTCCCCCGAGGGGAGCGAGGCCGCTTGGGCGCGGGCCGGCGCGGCCTCGGGCGAATCCCCGGCACGGAAGTCTCCGATCACGCCTCGCGCGATCAGCGCCTGCACGATGGCGTAGGCCGGGCCGCCTATCTGCTGGCCGGCATCGGCCATGCGCAGGCACACCTGCGAGCCGCGCTGCGCATGGTCGCGCGGCGTGACCAGCGCAAAGCGGCCGGGGCAGCGCTGCTCCACCAACGCGATGAAGGCATCCGTGAGCGCCAGCGACTTGGCGCGCAGGGCTGCCATGCCGCCCAGTGCCTGCGCCGCGGCAAAGCCCGCCAGCCCGCACTCCAGCCCGGCGAGCGACAGGATGGGTTGCGTGCCGCACAGGTAGCGCGCCACGCCGGGCGCGGGCCGGTAGTCGGGCGTGAATTCGAAGGGTGCGGCATGGCCCCACCAGCCCGACAGCGGCTGCTGCCAGTCGTCGGCGTGCCGCGCATGGACCCAGGCAAACGCCGGCGCGCCGGGCCCGCCATTGAGGTACTTGTAGCCGCAGCCGATGGCGAAGTCGGCCCCGGCGCCGTTCAGGTCGACCGGCACTGCGCCCACGCTGTGGCACAGGTCCCAGACCGCGACGGCGCCCGCATCGTGGGCCTGCCGGGTGAGCGCCGCCATGTCGTGCATGGCGCCGGTGCGGTAGTTGACGTGGGTGATCATCATCACCGCCACATCCGGGCCGAGCGCCGCGGGAATTTCCGAGGGGTCGTTGACCAGCCGCAGCTCCAGCCCCTGCTCGCGGCACAGCGAGCCGGCGATGTACAGGTC
>JAFECZ010000567.1 GCA_018241905.1 Pseudomonadota bacterium | reverse complement strand
ACTCCGGCGTCTGCACGTTGGGCAGCCAGTCCGCCACCGCCACCACGCGGCCGATGCCCGCGTCGCCGATGGCCGCCGGCGCACCGAGCGCGTTGCCGTAGAAGGTGTAGAACTTGCCCTGATAGCCGGCTTCGCGAACGGCCTTCACCAAGAGCGTGAGGTCATTGCCCCAGTTGCCGGTGATCACCGCCTGGGCGCCGCTGGCCATGATCTTGGTGGCGTAGGGCGCGAAGTCCTTGACGCGGCCCATGGGGTGAAGCTCGTCGCCCACGATCTGCACGTCCGGACGAAGAACGCCCAGTTGCCGGCGCGACTCCTTGAGCACCGCCTGGCCGAAGCTGTAGTCCTGTCCGATCAGGTAGGCCTTCTGCACCGACTTGTCGTCCGCAGTCACCTGCATCAGCGCCGTGACGCGCATGTCGGCATGCGCGTCGAAGCGGAAGTGCCAGAAGCTGCAGCGCTCGTTGGTGAGCACCGGGTCCACCGCCGAGTAGTTGAGAAAGAGCGCGCGCCTGGCGGGATCGCGCTCGTTGTTCTTCTCGATCGCATCGAGGATGGCCGCTGCCATGGCCGACGAATTGCCCTGCAGCACGATGCGCGAGCCGTCGTCGATGGCCGAGCGCAGGGCCGAAAGAGCCTCCTCGTTCAACCCCTTGCTGTCGTAGCGGTCGAGCTGCAGCATGCGCGCGCCGCCGGGCAGCTTCACGCCGCCGCGCTGGTTGACCCGCTCCACCGCCCACAGCAGGTTGCGATAGACCGCCTCGCCGGCATTGGCAAAGGGGCCGCTGAGGCTTTCCACCATGGCCAGTCGAATGGGCGCGGCAGCCTGCGCGCGTGCAAGGCCGGAACCGATGGCAAGGGCGTTCGCAAATAGCGTCGCCGCACCCATTTTCAAGGCCTGGCGGCGCCGAAATACTTTGGGAATCACAGTCTTGAAACTCTCTGCGCCGCGCCCAGCTTGGAGTCATGCGGCACTCATGGTTGAAAGGCCGCGCAGTGTAAGGGACACACCCTTGTCCCCATGTGCTTGTCACCCGAAGGAGTACCTCATGTTTTTCGCCCCCACCGTCCGCGCCCGCAGCTACTCGCCCCGCGCCTTTGACCGCAGCTTCGAGCGCTTCTTCAACGATGCGTTTGCCGCCGCACCCGCGCAGCGCGGCCTGCAGTTCGAGCAAGACGACAAGAGCTGGACGCTGTCGCTGGACGTGCCCGGCCTGTCGCGCGAAGACCTGAGCATCGGCATCGAAGGCGCCGTGGTGCGCATCGAAAGCCAGGCGCAAGCCAAGCGCCAGTTCAAGGCGGCCTACGAATTGCCGTTGGAAGTGGACGCGTCGGCCAGCGAAGCCAAGCTGGAAAACGGCGTGTTGACCCTCAAGCTGGCAAAAAAAGTTCCGGTCAGCAACGTCGCCCAACTGACCATCAACTGAACCCGGCCGCGCCCGGCACTCCCCCGCAATCCCTGCATTTATGCGGGGTCAAACGGCAAAGCCCGCCTCTGGCGGGCTTTTTCATTGTTGCGTAAATCCGTCGTATGTAACCTTTAGTTGCCGTTCCATTTTGTGACGGATTCACAATAATCCGCAAGACATGTGGCATATATCCCGTTGCAACATGCTCTTTGACCGTAGTTCGGTGAAGTTTTCAACACGGAATGTGCTCGTAACAGTTCGGGTGCTTGACGCTAAGGAAGCCAATGGATACGCAACTCATGCTTGCAAACCAAAGTACACGGTCAGACACACTGATGGTGTTCTTGCCCGGCGCTTTCCTCCACCCGGAGGAATTCGAACGGGAAGGGTTTGTCAGTGCCGTGCGCGAGCGTGACCTGGCGGCCGACGTGCTCCTGGTGCATGCCGACGTTTCCTATTACTACGACCAGACTTTCGTCGAGCGGCTGGACGCCGACGTGCTCAAGCCGCAGCGCACGAGCGGTTACAAGAAGATCTGGCTGGTGGGTATTTCCATTGGCGGTTTTGGCGCGCTGATCCACGAACTGGCACGTCCTGGCTTCGTCGACGGCATCGTCGCACTGGCCCCGTACCTGGGCCGCCGCCCCCTCGGCGCCGAGATCCACAAGGCCGGCGGCCTGCGCACCTGGAAGGCGCCCGCCGGCCCGCTGCCCGACGAGGAAGTGGACCGCAAGCTCTGGCCCTGGCTGCAGCAGTACGCCGACGTCAAGAACGCCAAGCAGAAGCAGTTGCCCCCGCTCTACCTGGGCTTTGGCCTGACCGACCGCTTTGCGTCCAACCACAAGCTGCTGGCCGACGCCCTGCCCTCGGACCGCGTCTTCACCACCGAAGGCGGCCACGACTGGCCCCAGTGGTCCAAGCTCTGGAAGAAGGTCCTGGACGTTCTGCCCGTGCCCGCCCTTGGTCAGGCTATGCCGCGACCGGCAGGGCGTCCAATGGCCATCGCGGCTTGACGTCGAAGGCGTAGCGCGCCTGGGGCTGCTCCAGGCCGGCTTGCACGCGCATGGCGCCGGCCATGGCGATCATGGCGCCGTTGTCGGTGCACAGGTGCAATTCCGGATAGTGCACGCGCACACCCCGCTTGGCGCAAGCGGCATTCAGCTGCTCTCGCAGGCGCTTGTTGGCGCCCACTCCGCCAGCCACCACCAGGCGCTTGAGGCCGGTGCGGTCCAGTGCTGCCAGCGACTTCTTCAGCAGAACCTCGACGATGGCGGCCTGCGTGGAGGCCGCCAGGTCGCTCTTGTGCGCCTCGAGCCCGTCGCCCAGCTTGCGCACCTGGGTCAGCACCGCGGTCTTCAGGCCGGCAAAGGAGAAGTCCAGGTCGCCGCTGTGCAGCAGCGGACGGGGCAGCTTGAAGGCGGTCTCGTTCCCCGTCTCCGAAAGCTTGGCCAGCCACGGGCCGCCGGGATAAGGCAGCCCCAGCAGCTTGGCGCTCTTGTCGAAGGCCTCGCCGGCCGCGTCGTCGATGGTCTCGCCCAGCACCTTGTAGTGCCCGACGCCGTCCACTTCCATGAGCTGCGTGTGGCCGCCCGACACCAGCAGCGCCACGAAGGGAAACTCGGGCGGGTCGGCGCTCAGGAAGGGCGAGAGCAGATGGCCTTCGAGGTGGTGCACGCCCAGCACCGGCCGCCCGAGCGCCGCGCCCAATGCGCAGGCGACGCCCGCGCCCACCAGCAGCGCGCCCGCCAGGCCGGGGCCGCGGGTGTAGGCCACCACGTCCACT
>JAFECZ010000566.1 GCA_018241905.1 Pseudomonadota bacterium | reverse complement strand
CGGCCGGGTGCGCCATGGCGATGTTCTCCAGGTCGATGGAGCCGATCCACTCGCCGCCCGACTTGATCACGTCCTTGCTGCGGTCGGTGATCTGCATGAAGCCGTCGGCATCGATGGTGGCCACGTCGCCGGTGGGGAACCAGCCGTCCACCAGCGGATTGCCGCCGTCGCCCTTGAAGTAGCTGCCGATGATCCAGGGGCCGCGCACCATCAGTTCGCCCGCGGCCACGCCGTCGTGCGGCAGTTCCTGGCCGTTCTCGCCCGTGATCTTCATGTCCACGCCGAACACCGCGCGGCCCTGCTTGGCCTGCACGGCCAGGCGCGCGTCGGCGTCCAGCGCCAGTTGCGCCGGCTTGAGCGAGCACACGGTGCCCAGCGGGCTCATCTCGGTCATGCCCCAGGCGTGCAGCACATGCACGCCGTACTGGTCCTGGAAGGTGCGCGTCATGGCCGGCGGGCAGGCCGAGCCGCCGATGATGGTGCGGCGCATGCGCGAGAAGCGCAGGCCGTGGCTTTCGGCATGGGCCAGCAGGCCTTGCCATACGGTGGGCACGCCGGCCGACAGCGTCACACCCTCGGACTCGATCAGCTCGTGCAGCGACTTGCCGTCCAGCCACGGGCCGGGAAACACCAGCTTGGCGCCCACCATGCAGGCGACGTACGGCAGGCCCCAGGCATTGACGTGGAACATGGGCACCACCGGCAGGATGGCGTCCTGCGCCGAGCAGTTCAGCGCATCGGGCAGCGCCGCCGCGTAGGTGTGCAGCATGGTCGAGCGGTGGCTGTAGAGCGCGCCCTTGGGGTTGCCCGTGGTGCCCGAGGTGTAGCACAGCGACGAGGCGCGCTGCTCGTCCAGGCGCGGCCACTGGAAGTCGGCCGAGTGATCGGCGACCAGCTCCTCGTAGCACAGCAGGCCGCGGATCTTGCTCGTGGCGGGCATGTGGGCGCGGTCGGTCATGGCGACGAAGGCCTTGACGGTGGGCACGCGCTCGGCAATGGCTTCCACCAGCGGCAGGAAGCTCAGGTCGAAGAAGAGGATGCGGTCTTCGGCATGGTTCACGATCCAGGCCACCTGGTCGGGGTGCAGGCGCGGGTTGAGCGTGTGCAGCACCGAGCCGGAACCCGACACCGCGTAGTACAGCTCCATGTGGCGGTAGCCGTTCCAGGCCAGCGTGGCCACGCGCTCGCCCATGTCGATGCCGTGCGCGTCCAGCGCATTGGCCATGCGGCGCGCGCGCGCCGCCATCTCGCGGAAGGTGTAGCGGTGCACGTCGCCCTCGACGCGGCGCGAGACGATCAGCTGGTCGCCGTGGTGGCGCTCGGCATGGGTCAGCAGGGAAGAGATCAGCAGGGGCTGATCCATCATCAGTCCGTTCATGGTGTGTTCGGTTTGGTTGAAGAAGTGAAGTCCGCGCGCAATCAGGCCGCTGCGCCGCGGTGTGCGCCCAGGGGCGCGGACGGGATGTCGGTTTCGGACGACTCGGCCACGAGCTTCAAGTCTGGCTCGTAGCTGCGCGAGGCGAGGACGAAGCCCCAGGCTGCCAGCAGGCCGAACACCGGCATCGCGACCAGCGCGTGCTGCAGCGTCCACGCATCCGACAGCAGGCCGGCGATGAAGGGGCCTGCCGCCAGGCCCAGCAGGTTCTGGAACAGCGAGAGCACCGAGGCGCCGGTGGCCCGGATGCCCGGGTGCACCACGTCGATGACCACGGCCGCCACCACGCCCACGCTGCAGTTCATGAGAAAGCCGCCTGCGGCCAGCAGCGCGAACTGCACGGGCGCCGTCAGCGCGATGCCGATCTGCGAGGCACCGAACGCCAGCGCCAGCACCGCGGCCGAGGCCACGCACACCACGGCGGTGACGCGCAGCTTGGCTGCCGGGCGGCTGCGGCCGGCGCGGTCGGCCACCGCACCCCACACCACGCTGCCCAGCGCGCCGCACAGCACCACCAGCGCGGCGCGCATGGCGGCCTGCTCGGGAGCCATGCCGTATTCGCGATTGAGATAGCTCGGCAGCCATGCCCACACGGAGGACACCAGGATCAGCTGCGCAGCCCCCGCAATGCACACCCACAGCAGCGTGCGCGTGTTCACCAGGCGGCGCACGATGGCACGCACCGCGCCTTGCGTGGAGCGGGTCGCCGCCTCGATGCGCGGCGTGAGCTGCACGGTGCCGTAGTCGCGCACGGCCAGGTACAGCAGGGCCAGCACCAGGCCCGGGACGCCCACGATGCCGAAGGCGGTGCGCCAGCCCCACTTGGCCGCGATCACGCCGCCCAGCAGCACGCCCAGCACCGAGCCCACCGACGCGGCGGCAAAGAAGGCGGCCATGAGCGCGCCGCGCATGCGGGACGGAAAGTGGCTGGCGATGAGCGCCGCACCCACCGAGCCGTAGCCCGCCTCGCCCAGCCCCACCACCGCGCGTGCGGCCAGCAGCTGGCCGTAGCTGCGGGTGAACATGCACGAGATCGAGGCCAGGCTCCACAGCGTCGCCATCACCACGATGCTCTTGACGCGACTGAAGCGGTCGGCCACCAGCGCAATGGGAATCGCGCCCAGCGCGACCGTCACCGAGACGGCCGACACCAGCGCGCCCAGCTGCTTGTCCGACAGTCCCCACGCCTGCTTGAGATGCGGGAAGAGCGACACGATCACCTGCCGGTCGATGTAGTCGACCATCATCAGCGCGATGGTCATGGCGAAGGCGAACCAGGCCTGGCGCCGCCCGAAGAGATAGGTGTCGTCCGCGCCGGGCCGCGCGTTGCCTTGTGCGTGCAGGTCCATGAAGGCCTCGCTTCAGGTCCGCGTGCTCAGGGCACCAGCACGGTGGCGCCGGTGGTGCCGCGCGATTCGAGCGCGCGGTGCGCCTCGCGCGCGTCGGCCAGCGCGAACAGCTGGCGCGGCTCGCTCACGATGCGCCCGGCCAGCACGTGGTCGAACAGCTCGTCGGCCATGTCGAGCATGTGCGCGCGCGGCTGGATGTAATGCATCATCGCCGGCCGCGTAACCCACAGCGAGCCCTTGGCGGCCAGCATCATGGTGTCGATGAGCACCGGCCCGGAGGAGGTGCCGTTGCTCACCAGCACGCCGCGCGGCTCCAGGCAGTCCAGGGAGGCGGCCAGCGTGTCCTTGCCCACCGAGTCGTACACCACGGGCACGCCCTTGCCGTCGGTGAGTTCGCGCACGCGCTGGGCAATGTTCTCGCGCGAG
>JAFECZ010000565.1 GCA_018241905.1 Pseudomonadota bacterium | reverse complement strand
CTGCTCTCCCTAAAGGTTCTTGAGGAACGCCAGGAGCTTGTCGTCCGGCCGGTACCGCCCCAGCCTGCCAGAAGGCGGGGTGGTCTTTGCAAGGATTTCTTCCTTTAGCGCGAGGTTCGCGTCCAGGTAGATTTGCGTGGTCTCGATCGATTCGTGCCCGAGCCACAAGGCGATGAGGGAGAGCTCGACGCCTGCCAGCAACAGTTCCATCGCGGCCGTATGGCGCAGCACATGCGGGGTCACTCGTTTGTGCTGCAGCGAGGGGCAGTCCTTGCTTGCAGCGGCAGCGTGCTTGGTCAGGATGTAGTGGACCCCATGCGAGCTGAGACGGCCGCCCCTGGCATTCGGAAAGAGCGGCTGCCCCTCGGCCTTCGGCAATTCTTGCAGCCACGCCTTCATGACGGCGCATGTCTGTTTACTCAGCGGGGTGCAACGTTCCTTGCGGCCCTTGCCAACGACCCGTACATGCGAACCCACCCCAAGCACCACGTCGTGTCGCTCGAGTCCCGTCAACTCCGACAAGCGCAAACCGGTCTGGACGCCAACCAGCATCAACGCATGATCACGACGTCCGGACCACGAATGCCGGTCGGGTGCGGCGAGCAAGGCATCGACCTCCGCCCTGGTCAGGAAGTGAACCAGCCCGCGCGTGAAGCGCTTGGAGGGAATGGTCAGCACACGCTGGATCTGTGCTGCACACGCGGGCTCCTCGTAGGACGCATAGTGGAAGAATGAGCGAATCGCGGTGAGTCGCAGATTGCGAGTGCGGGCCGCCACCCCGCGTCGCTTCTCCAGGTCATCGAGGAACTCCGCGATCAGCGGTGCATCGATCTCCTCGAACGCCACCTGAGAGGGGGCTTTGTGCAGGCGCTGACGAATGAACTGCAGCAGCAGGCGGAACGTGTCACGGTACGAACTGATCGTGTGCTGGCTGGCTTGGCGCTGCTGCATGAGGCGCTGAGTGAAAAAGCGTTGCAGCAGAGCAGCAAAGTTGGGATTACTCGTCATGATGCCTCTCCCCAGCGCCGCTCAAGGCGCAGCATGGCCTGGGCCATCAATGCGGGCCAAGCGCTGAAATACCAATAGGTATCGGCGACGTGGACGTGCCCCATGTAGGTCGAGAGCACTGGCAATTGCCGTTCGGCGTCCTGACCGCGCTGGTACCAATGCAGCAACGCCAGTGCGGCGAAGCGATGGCGAAAGTCGTGTAGGCGCGGCCCATGAGATGCGCCCGGCTCTCGCAGACCCGTCTGTCGTGACAACGCGTAGAAGGTTCGATGCACTTCGCCCGCATCGAGATGATGGCCTCGGCTCGACACGAACAGATGGGGGCCTGAGCGCCCAACGAGAAATCGTTCGCGCCGCGCCAAGTAGTCGGCAAGCACTGCAACAGTCGAGGCATGGAGTGGCACCAGGCGTGACCGGCCGAACTTGGTGCCTCGGATCGTCAAGACCGCCGCGTCGAGGTCGAGATCGTTGATTTCCAGCGCGATCGCTTCGCCGATGCGTATGCCCGAAGCGCTGAGTAGCCCAAACAGACAATAGTAGGTCCACGGACGCAGGCCCTTCGCGGGCGAAAGCGTGAGTGCCGCGGTGAGTAAGCCTTCGACTTCGGCCGCCGAATACAGATACGGCTTGGCTCGTCGCGCGCGGTAGGGCAACAGGCCCCACGGGGGGATTTCCGTCAGTGGGTCGGTCGCGCTCAGATAGCGCGCCAGCCCACGCACGAAGCTCAGGCGCCTGGCCCACTCCGGGGGCCTCACCGAAACGCGCTGCTGCGCCCATTCGAGCGCCAAGGCAATGGTGATGTGTGAAGCGTTTCGCTGCTCCATGAAGTCGACGAATTGCGGCAGCTTCAGGCTGGCCTCGTACATCCTGAAGCCGAGGGATCGACGCAGGGCAAGATAGTCTTGCATGGCTTCTCGCAGCGAATTCATGGCGCAACTCCCGGCCAAGGCAGGGCGAGTGCTCGCAAAGCGAGCAGGTCAACCTTGGCATAGATCGAGGTGGTTTGCGGGCTGCGATGGCGCAGCAGCCTGCCGATCTCCGCCAACGAAGCGCCCTGACCGAGCATCTGGGTGGCAAGCGCGTGTCGAAATTGATGGGCTCCCTTGCGCGGTGAATCGATTCCCGCTCGCTCAAGTGCCCGCTTGACGATGTACCCTATCGACTGCGGTGGCTTCAACCCGCAAATTGGCGCGTGCACCCGCAGGAAAAGACATCGACTGGAGGTCCTTGGGCGGCCCTGTTGCAAGTAGGCTGCGATGGCTTCGCCGACATCGGCTGGCAAGGGCAGTTGGCACTCCCGACCTCCCTTGCCGCGCACGCGCAAATGCCCCGACTGCCAATCGATATCTTGCAGAGTGAGGGCGCAGATCTCGCACGCTCGCACGCCCAGCCGAGCGAGCAGCAACAGGATCGCTCGGTCGCGACGACCCACCGCGCTATGGACATCGCAACAGGCAGGGACCCGCTGCACATGTTCGGGTGCGATAGCGCGTGGAATCGCAGTCCTTGACCAACTTGCGACCGTCGGAACTGCGGCAGACAGATCTGCGGTCACGTCGCCGCGGTAACGTGCGTATTGCAGGAACGAGCGCAGCGCGGTCGTCATGGTCTTGGCCCGCTTCATGTGCAGATGCACTGCTTGACGGCGGACGAACCCGATGACGTCGGTGGCGCACAGATCGCGGAGGTTCACACGTTCGCCGCCGAACCGCTCGGAGAGGAACCATTGGGCAAACGGCACGTAGGCTGCAATCGTCGTTGCCGCGAGCGCACGCTCCTGTCGCAGATACGCGGCGAATTCGCGCGCGAGGTGCTCAGCCGGGGTCGCGTCGGCCGTGGCGGTCGGCATTGGCGCGGCTATCTCACCTCGTTCGCGCAAAAGCGTCAACAACCTGGTCAGTGCAACCCGATCGCCTCGCCGCGGACGCCTATAGCGCGCCCGATGGCGCAGAAATCGATCCGCGTGCGCCGGCGTGATCTCCCTCAGGGCGACCCCCTCCACCATCAGCCAGCGGCTGAAATCCGAAACAAGGCGGGTCTCTAGGTGCACCGAGGAGGCCGCGTAGCCCTGATCGAGCAGATGCGCCATGAAGGCATTGATGCCTGCGGCCAGCGGCCCTTCAGGCGTGCGTGACAGCGACCACGAACGCTCGCGAGACTGTTCCATGACGTGCTCCTTCCAATTGGGTTGACCTTGGAAGGAGCAA
>JAFECZ010000564.1 GCA_018241905.1 Pseudomonadota bacterium | reverse complement strand
GGGCAGCGTCGAACGCGTGCGGCCGCAAGACATCCGCACCAGCGCCCTGCTCACCATCGAGGGCGAGCTGGACGACATCTCCGGCTCCGGCCAGACCGAGGCCGCGCACGAGCTGTGCACCGGCGTCCAGGCAGGCAGCCGCAAGCACATCGAGGTGAAGGGCGCCGGCCACTACGGCATCTTCAGCGGCCGGCGCTGGCGCGACCTGGTGTATCCGCAGGTCAAGGCGTTCATCACCGCGCACGACCAGCCGCAAAAGCACCGCAGCGGCCGCAGCTCGGTCAGCTCCGAGGACAACGTCCAGGCTGCACCCGAGTCGCGCGCGCGCGCCACGGCCGTGGCGGCCGAGAATGCGGCCGCCCGACCGGCCCGCAAGAGCACTGCAGCCACCCCTCGCAAGAAGGCGGCTGCGGCGCGGCGCTGAGCCGCTGCCATGAACGCCCTGGCCGCACGCATCAACGACGCACTGCCGCAAACGCAGTGCACCCGCTGCGGCTACCCCGATTGCGCCGGCTACGCCCAGGCCGTTGCGTCGGGCGAGGCGGACATCCATCAATGTCCGCCCGGCGGGGCCGAAGGCATTGCGCGGCTGGCGAACATCACCGGCCGCCCTGTCAAGCCGCTGGGCAGCGAGTTCGGCGTGGAAGGCCCGCGCGCCCTGGCAGTAATCGACGAGCACTGGTGCATCGGCTGCACGCTGTGCCTGGAGGCATGCCCCACCGATGCCATCGTCGGCATCAACAAGCGCATGCACACGGTCATCGACGCGCATTGCACCGGCTGCGAGCTGTGCATTCCGGTGTGTCCGGTCGACTGCATTTCGCTGGAAGTCGCCACGCCGGGGCACAGCGGCTGGCAGGCCTGGTCGGCTGAACAGGCCCAGGCGGCGCGGGCGCGCTATGCGGTGCACAAGGCGCGGCTCGAGGGCACGGCGAGCGAGATTGCCGCCGCGGCGCCACAATCTGCCGCTGCCCCGTCCGATATGGCGCCGGCCGTTGCCGATGACGCGGCTGCCCGCAAGCGGGCCGTGATCGAGGCGGCATTGGCCAAGGCCCGGGCCCGCCTGCCCTCTTCAGGAGCCAAGAATTGAACACCAACACCCTGCTGCTGTTTGCTGCCGCCTCCTTCGTGCTGGCGGTCACCCCCGGGCCCACCATGCTGCTGGCGCTGTCCAACGGCATCTCGGGCGGCATGCGCCGGGCGCGCTGGGGGATCGTGGGCGCGTCGCTGGGTAGCACCGTGGTCATCACCACGGTGGCACTGGGGCTGGGTTCGCTCCTGGCGGCGTCCGAATGGCTGTTCAACGCGCTGCGCGTGGCCGGTGTCGTCTACCTGCTCTGGCTGGGCATCAAGCTCTGGCGCAGCCCCCCGCCGGACGTGGCGGCCGCCATTGCCTCGCCGGACACCGAGACGCAAGGACGCGTGGCCCTGCTGCGCAGCCTGACGGTGGCGCTGTCCAACCCCAAGTCGGTTCTGTTCTTCGCCGCCTTTCTGCCGCAGTTCATCGACACGGCACAGCCCCAGGGCCACCAGTACCTGGTGCTGGGCGCGATCTTCGTGGTGCTGGACACCTGCATCATGCTGGCCTACGCGGGCGCCGGAACGCAGGCGGTGCGCTGGATGTCGCAGCGCAGCCTGAAGAATCTCAATCGCGGCTGTGCGGCCGGCATGTGGGCGCTGGCCGCCACCCTGGCCTTCTGGCGCCGGCCCGGCGCGTAAGGCGCGGCCCGCCAACCAGCAGGCCGGGCCCGCTCAGGCGCTGCGCGCCAGGGCCTTGAAGGCCGCCGTCACCTCGGGCGGCGCCTGCACCAGCTCGATCAGCACGCCCTCGCCCGCAATCGGGAACTCCTCGCTGGACTTGGGGTGCAGGAAGCAGATGTCGAAGCCCGCGGCGCCCTTGCGGATGCCGCCCGGCGCGAAGCGCACGCCCTGGTCGGTGAGCCACTGCACCGCTGCCGGCAGGTCGTCGATCCACAGGCCGATGTGATTGAGCGGCGTGGCATGCACGGCCGGCTTCTTGTCCGGGTCCATCGGCTGCATCAGGTCGACTTCCACCTTGAAGGGGCCTTGGCCGATGGCGCAGATGTCCTCGTCGACGTTCTCGCGTTCGCTCTGGAAGCTGCCGGTGATTTCCAGGCCGAGCATGTCGACCCACAGGCGCCGCAAATGCAGCTTGTCCAGGCCGCCGATGGCGATCTGCTGGATGCCCAGCACCTGGAAGGGACGGTTCACGGTTGTAGTCGTCATGCGCATGGCTCCTCGAGTTGCTGCTGCGTGCGGCGCGCCTGCAGGCCCAGCTTGCGCAGCAGCTGCACGTCGGCTTCCACATCGGGATTGCCGGTGACCAGCAGCTTGTCGCCATAGAAGATCGAATTGGCGCCGGCCATGAAGCACAGCGCCTGCACCGCTTCGCCCAGCTGCTGGCGACCTGCCGACAAGCGCACCCGCGCCTTGGGCATGGTGATGCGGGCCACCGCGATCATGCGGACGAAGTCGAACGCATCGATGGGCTGCGAATCGGCAAGCGGCGTGCCCGGCACGCGAACCAGGCTGTTGATGGGCACCGACTCCGGGTACGGCTCCAGGTTGGCCAGCTGCGCGATCAGCCCGGCGCGGTGCACCGGCTGTTCGCCCATGCCGACGATGCCGCCGCAGCACACGCTGATGCCGGCCGCGCGCACGGCTGCCAGGGTATCGAGACGGTCCTGGTACTGGCGCGTCTGAACGACGTCGGTGTAGTACTCCGGCGACGTATCGAGGTTGTGGTTGTAGTAGTCCAGCCCCGCACTCTTGAGCGCCTGGGCCTGGTGCGGCTCGAGCATGCCCAGCGTGGCGCAGGTCTGCATTCCCAGGCCCTTCACGGCCTCGATGAGGGCCGCGACCTTTTCCACGTCGCGGTCCTTGGGAGCACGCCAGGCGGCGCCCATGCAAAAGCGGGTGGCGCCGGCGTCCTGTGCGGCCTTGGCGGCGCGCAGCACCTCGTCGACTTCCATCAGCTTCTGTGCCTTCACGCCGGTGTCGAACTCGGCCGACTGCGGGCAGTAGCCGCAGTTCTCGGGGCAGCCGCCGGTCTTCACCGACAGCAGCGTGGCCAGTTCGATGTCGCCTTCGGGAAAGTGCTCCCGATGCACCGTCTGCGCCTGGTACACCAGGTCCATCAACGGCTTGTCGAGCAGGGCCTGAACCGCTTCGACGGACCAGGGGCCACGCGTGGGCACCGGCTT
>JAFECZ010000563.1 GCA_018241905.1 Pseudomonadota bacterium | reverse complement strand
AGGAGATTCCACATGAGCCACCGCATCGCACGCACCACGCTCACCGCCCTGGCGCTTGCCTGCGTCGCCACCTTTGCGCAAGCCCAGCAGGGCAAGCTCAAGGTGGGCCTGATGCTGCCCTACAGCGGCACCTACACCGCGCTGGGCGTGGCCATTGAAAACGGCTTCAAGCTCGCCGTGGAGGAAAAGGGCGGCAAGCTGGGCGGCCGCGAGATCGAGTACGTGAAGGTGGACGACGAGTCCGACCCGGCCAAGGCCACCGACAACGTCAACAAGCTCATCAAGCGCGACAACGTCGACGTGATCATCGGTACTGTGCACTCGGGCGTGGCCATGGCCATGGCCAAGGCGGCCAAGGAAAGCGGCACCGTGCTGATCGTGCCCAACGCCGGCGCCGACGCGGTCACGGGCCCCATGTGCGCCCAGAACATCTTCCGCAGCTCCTTCAGCAACTGGCAGCCGGCCTACGCCATGGGCGAAGTGGCGGCCAAGCAGGGCAAGAAGACGGCCATGACCATCACCTGGAAGTACGCGGCCGGCGACGAGTCGGTGGCCGGCTTCAAGGAAGGCTTCGAGAAGGGCGGCGGCAAAGTCGTCAAGAGCCTGACGGTGCCGTTCCCGAACGTGGAGTTCCAGGCGCTGCTCACCGAGATCGCGGCGGCCAAGCCCGATGCGGTGTACTCCTTCTTTGCCGGCGGCGGCGCGGTGAAGTTCGTCAAGGACTACGCCGCGGCGGGCCTGAACAAGAACATCCCGCTGTACGGCCCCGGCTTCCTGACCGACGGTACGCTCGATGCGCAAGGCGATTCGGCGCAAGGCATGCTCACCACGCTGCACTACGCCGACGGCCTGAACACGCCGCGCGACACCGCCTTCCGCACCGCCTACGCCAAGGCCTTCAAGCTGCAGCCCGACGTGTACGCCGTGCAAGGCTACGACGCGGCGCAGATGCTGGCCGTGGGCCTGAATGCCACCAAGGGCGACATCACGAAGAAGGCCGAGTTCGCCGCCGCCATCGAGAAGGCCAAGATCGACAGCCCGCGCGGCAGCTTCACCATGAGCAAGTCGCACAACCCGGTGCAGGACATCTACCTGCGCAAGGTCGAAGGCAAGGAAAACAAGCTGGTGAACGTGGCGGTGAAGGGCCTGGCCGATCCGGCTCGCGGATGCAGGATGTGAATTAGCCCACCCCCGACTCTCGCTCACTTCGTGTAGCTCGCATCCCCCCTCGAGGGGGCAACACCAGCGGCCTGGCAAAGCCAGTTCCGCGGTGTTTCCCGAACGGGCCTGCGCTGCTCTGCAGCGCGGCCATGGGGGATGCATCACTTTTTCTTTTTGGGACCGTCCGTGGACTTCGGTACCTTTCTCGTTCAATGCCTGAACTCGGTCCAGTACGGCTTGCTGCTGTTCCTGGTCGCGTCGGGGCTGACGCTGATCTTCGGGATCATGGGCGTCATCAACCTGGCGCATGGCAGCTTCTACATGCTCGGCGCCTACATGGCGTTCTCGCTGTCGCCCATCTTCGGCGACAGCTTCATCCTGATGCTGCTGGCCGGCGTGGTGCTGGCCGCCGTGTTCGGCTACGTGCTGGAATGGGCCTTCTTCAGCTACCTGTACCAGCGCGACCACCTGCAGCAGGTGCTGATGACCTACGGGCTCATCCTGGTGTTCGAGGAACTGCGCTCCATCCTGGTGGGCAACGACGTGCACGGGGTGAAGGTGCCAGGCTGGCTGGACGGCAGCTTTGCGCTGGGCGACTTGATGAGCTACCCGTGGTATCGCCTGTTTGCCTCGGCGGCCTGCATCGTGCTGGCGGCGGGGCTGTACTGGGTGGTAAACCGCACGCGGCTGGGCATGATGATCCGCGCCGGTGCCAGCAACCGCGACATGGTGCGGGGCCTGGGCATCGACATTCGCCGGCTGTACCGCATCGTGTTTGCGGCCGGCGTGGCGCTGGCGGCGCTGGCCGGCATGATCGCGGCGCCGATGAGCTCGGTCTACCCGAACATGGGGGCCAGCGTGCTCATCATCTGCTTCGTGGTGGTGGTGATCGGCGGCATCGGCTCCATCACCGGCGCGCTGGTGGCCTCGCTGCTGGTGGGCTTTGTCGATACCTTCGGCAAGGTGTTCTTCGCCGAAGTGGCGGGCATGGGCGTGTACGTGCTCATGGCCATCATCCTGATCTGGCGACCAGAAGGACTCATGGGACGCAAGACATGAACGCCGCGCGCAGATTCTCTTCCATCGTCCCCGGTGCCATCGCGCTGGCGCTGGCCTTGCTGGCGCCCACGCTGAGTCCGTACGTGTCGGACTTCGTGGTGAAGATCATGATCCTGTCGATCTTCGCGCTGAGCCTGGAGCTGCTGGTGGGCATGACCGGGCTGGTGAGCCTGGGCCACGCGGCTTTCTACGGGATCGGTGCCTATGCCACGGTGCTGATCTCGGGCAAGGAGGGCGGCTCCATCGCCGTGCTGCTGCCCGCCGCCATGGGCTGCGCCGCGGCTTATGCGCTGGTGGTGGGCGCCTTGAGCCTTCGCACCCGGGGCGTGTACTTCATCATGGTCACGCTGGCCTTTGCGCAGATGGCCTTCTTCGTCTTCCACGACACGGCCCTGGGCGGCGGCAGCGACGGCATCTACATGTACGTGCGCCCGGTGCTGGGGGCGCTGGACATGGAGAACCGGCTGGTCACCTTCTATGTGGCACTGGCTGCGCTGGTGTTCACCTACGTCCTGCTGGTGCTCATCGGCCGCTCGCGTTTCGGTGCGGCACTGGCCGGCATCCGCGTCAACGAACAGCGCATGCGGGCCACGGGCTTTCCGGTGTATGCCTACAAGCTGGCGGCCTTCGTGCTGGCCGGCGCGCTGGCAGGGCTGGCGGGCTTCCTGGTGGCGGCGCGCGACGGCGTGGTCAATCCCGAGCTGCTGGCCTGGCACAACTCGGGCGAGGTGCTGCTGATGATCATCCTGGGCGGGCTCGGCCACCTGCGCGGCGCGGTGATCGGCGCCGTGGCCTTCACGCTGCTCAAGGAGGTGCTGGGCACGCAGGCTCTTGTCGGGCCGCTGGCCGACCACTGGCAACTCACGCTGGGGCTTTGCATCATCGCCTTCGTGGCGCTGCTGCCCAAGGGACTCATCGGGCTGGCCAGCCGCCTTTCTCCAAAGGCTTCGTCATGAGCCCCCGCACGGCCGCTCCGAAGGGGGCTCGCACCGCAATGCGCAGCATGG
>JAFECZ010000562.1 GCA_018241905.1 Pseudomonadota bacterium | reverse complement strand
TCTCGCACTCGCGCTACCTGGGCAGCCAGGCCGACATCCTGGGCTTCGACTACCTCACCAGCGTGGGCGCGGGCCTGGAACTGGACACCAGCGCCTTCAACCCCCTCTACGTCACCCGGGCGCGCGCCGTGCTGCGCTACATGTTCGGCAACAACGTGTCGGGGACTTCGCTGGGGCTGGCGGTGAGTTTCTAGGCACGCCGCCCGCTGGACTCAGTAGCCCACGGTAAATCGCTGCCGCGAGTGCCGGGGCGACTCCAGTTCGTCCACCAGCGCCGCGGCCAGGTCTTCGATGGAGATGCTGCTGGCGCCGTTCGCATCGACCAGCAGGTCGTCGCCGCCGAGGCGGAACTTGCCGGTGCGCTCGCCCGGCACGAGCAGCGCCGAAGGCGAAACCAGGGTCCAGTCCAAGACAGAGCCGGCACGCAGCTGGCGCAGGATGTCGCGCGCCGCCAGCGCTTCGCCCTTGTAGGCATCGGGGAAGGTCGGCGTGTCGACCAGGTCGACGCCCGGCGCCACCTGCAGGCTGCCCGCGCCGCCCACCACCAGCACGCGCTGGACGTCGGCCTGTTCGATGGCCTTGAGGATCGGGCGCGCGTCCACCACGCTGTACTTGACCGAGACGATGACCGCGTCGTGGCCGGCCAGTGCCGTCCGGAGCTTGCCGGTGTCGGACACGTCCAGGGCCACCGGCACGAGGCCGGCGCGAGGCGCCAGCGAACCGGCCTGGCGGGCGATGGCGCTGACCTGGTGGCCGCGCTGCAGTGCCTCGGCAAGAAGGCGCGAGCCCACGTGTCCGGTGGCGCCGATCAATGCGATTTTCATGGTTGGTGCTTTCGAAGCGAGTTGCGATGCTTGCAAGCTTAGGGTCGCGCACTCGTTTCGATAAGATGGACAATTCTTCTTTCTCAGTCCACTCAGAGTGAACAATCCATGCAGGCAACGGGCGGCGTCAACCTGAATCGGCTGGTAGTGTTCGTGGCAGTGGTGGAGGCCGGCTCGCTGTCGGCCGCGGCGCGGCGGCTGGGGCTGGCCAAGACCATGGTCAGCGCGCACATCCAGCGGCTGGAGGCCGAGATCGGCGCCAGCCTGCTGCTGCGAAGCACGCGGCGCCAGAGCCTCACCGACGCGGGCGAGGCGTTCTACGAATCGGCCCGCCGCATCGTGCACGACGCGCAGGAAGCCATCAGCGCCGCGGGCCGCGATTCCGCCGAGCCGCGCGGCACCCTGCGCGTGGCCGCCCCCATCGACTACGCCGCCAGCGTGGTCGCGCCGGTGGCGGTGCAGCTGCGCAGGCGCCATCCCCAGCTCAAGGTGGAGCTGCTGGCCGGCGACCGGGTGGTGGACATGCTCAAGGAAGGCATCGACGTGGCCATCCGCGCCGGCCGCCTGGCCGATTCCGCCCTGCAGGCCACGCGCATCGGCAGCTTTACCGAGTGGCTGGTGGCCAGCCCGCTGCTGTTCGAAGGCGGCGGCATGCCCACGCAGCCGCGGGAGCTGGCCCAGCTGCCCTTTGTCGCCCTGTCGGTGCTGGCCCAGCCGCTGACCTGGACCCTGACCAGCGCGAGCGGCCGCGCCAGGCGCACCCTGCGCTTCGAGCAGGTGATGTCGGCCAACACCTCGCACGCGGTGCGCTCGGCGGTGCTGGCCGGCGGCGGCCTGGCGGTGCTGCCGGACTATGCGGTGAAGGCCGACGTGGCGGCCGGCCGGCTGGTGAAGGTGCTGGCGCAATGGTCGCTGCCCGAAAGCGGCATCTACGCGGTATTCCCGGCGGCGCGGCACCGGCCGCAGAAGGTGCGCGCCTTCCTGGAGATGCTGAGGCTGCAGATCGAGCAGCGCGGCGGCGATGCCTCGCCGCCGCCCGCCGACTGACGAAGGCTAGGGCCCCAGCGCAGCAAAGGACGAATCGAGCGCCTGACCGCTGAGCAGGTAGCCCATCGCGCGATTCAGCTCGCCGGGCAGCACCGGCTTGTGCAGCAGCGGCACGCCGCTGGCCATGGCCTCGCGCAAGCGCTCGGGCGCGGTGTCGCCGGTGATCAGCAGCATGGGCAGGTCGTTGCCGAACTCGGCGCGCAGCGTGGCCGCGGCCCCGGCGCCGGTGCGCTGCTCGCGCAGGCGGTAGTCGATGATCGCCATGTCGGGCCGATTGCGGCGCGCATGGTCCAGCGCCTCCTCGATGGAGTCCGCCACGTCGCAGCTGCAGCCCCAGGCCTGCAGGAGCTGCTGCATGCCGGCGCGCACGGTCTCGTCGTCGTCGATGACCAGCACGCGCACGTTCTCGAAGCGGCGCGCCTGGCCGGGCTGTGCAGCCGCTTCGTTCGCACCCTTCCTGGCCGGCGCCACCCCGACCCGCGCCAGCGGCAGGCTCAGGCGAAACACGCTGCCGCGCCCCGGCACGGAATTCACGCTGACCCGCTCGCCCTGCGCGCGCGCCAGGCCCTGGGCAATGGCCAGGCCCAGGCCCAGCCCCTTGCGACGGTCGCGCTCGACATTGCCCAGCTGGTGGAACTCGCGAAAAATCTCCTGGTAGGCCGAGGACTCGATGCCCACGCCGGTGTCCCACACTTCCACCAGCACCTTGCGGCGCCGGATGCGGCAGCCCACCAGCACCCCGCCGCGCTCGGTGTAGCGAATGGCGTTGGACACCAGGTTGCGCAAGATGAGCGCCACCAGCGCCGGGTCGGCATCGACCACGGCGTGCGTCTCGCGCGATCGGTAGACGATGCCCTTGGCGTCGGCCTGCGGCGCCAGCTCGTTCTCGATGCGGTTGAGCAGCGGCTGCAGCGCAAACACCTGGTTCATCGGCTGCACCACGCCGGCTTCGAGCCGCGAGAAGTCCAGCAGCGTGTCGAGCATTTCGGCCGAGGCCTGCCAGGTGGCGCGGGCATTGGCCAGCGCGGATTGCTGCGGCACCGTCAGCGGCGTGCGCGCCAGCACTTCCAGGAACAGGCCCTGGGCATGGATGGGCTGGCGCAAGTCGTGGCTGGCCGCGGCCAGGAACTTGGACTTGGCCAGGTTCGCCTCTTCGGCCGCCCGGTGCGCCGCCTGCGCATGCTCGGTTTCCACGCGCAGGCGCTCGATAAGCTCCAGGTTCTCGAAGCGCAGCGCAATGGCGCGGCGAGCCGCCCGCCCGCCGTTGCGGGCCTGGCCGATGAGCGTTGCCAGGTACAGGGCCACGACCAGGGCCAGGGTCTTGTAGGCCGGGTCGTCCAGTGTCCAGAGTTTGGCCGCGAG
>JAFECZ010000561.1 GCA_018241905.1 Pseudomonadota bacterium | reverse complement strand
TAGACTCGGACCCGCTCATGTCTCGCCGAAGACTCCATCACCTGTGCACCGCCGTTTTCGTGGCGTTGTCGCTGTTGTTCGCGCAGCTGGCGCTGGCAGGCTACGTCTGCCCGAACCAGGCCGACATGGAGGCCATGGCGCAGATGATGGCCGCCGGCGAGCCCTGTGACGGAATGGACCCCCAGCAGCCCGCCCTGTGCCATCAACACGCGGCAGACCCGGGCAGGACATTCGAGGCCGCCAAGCTTCCCGCGGCCTCCCTGCCGGCGGTGATATTCGTTCTCCTGCTCCCCCGGAGCCTGGACGGCGACGACACGCGCGCCGCCCCGGTGGCGACGGCCCCCGAGGCGCGGCCGCCTCCCGACCCGCTCTTCCTCTCCACGCTCCGACTGCGAGTCTGATCCGCTTCGTCGACCAACCGGCGCTGGCGCGGCCCTTTGCCGCGCACCAGCCGTGCCCTCTTGCGTCTTCGGAGCCTTCATGCGCACCAGCTTCTTGCGGGCGGCCAGCCTGGCCGCCTTCCTCCTGCCGGCCATTGCCCGTGCAGAACCCTTGTCCCTCGACCAGGCCCTGAGCCTGGCCGCCCAGCGCTCGGAAGCCGCCCGGGCCGCGCAGGCGTCGGCCGCCGGCGCCAGGGAAGCCGTCCGCTCGGCCGGCCAGTTGCCCGACCCGATGCTTCGCGCCGGCATCGACAACCTGCCCGTCACCGGCGCGGACCGTTTCAGCACCACCGCCGAGCAGATGACGATGAAGCGCATCGGCATCAGCCAGGAGTGGCTGTCGGCCGACAAGCGCGAGGCCCGCGAGAGCGCCGCCCGCGCCGTGGCCGAACGCGAGGCCGTGCAAGGCCGCATCGCGCAGGCCGATGCCCGGTTGCAGGCGGCCCTGGCCTATGTCGATGCCTGGTACGCCGCGCAGGCGCAGGCGCTGGCCGAACAGGCCGAGCATCACCTGCACGAGGAACTGGCCGCTGCGCGCTCGCGCCTGGCCTCCGCCACCGGCAGCAGTGCCGAGGTGCTCCAGCTGAGCGCGGCCCAGGGCATTGCGCAGGACGAGAGCGAAGAGGCCCGGCAGCAGCAGGCCGCGGCACTTGTCGGCCTGCAACGCTGGGTCGGGTTCTCCCCCGACGCGCTGGCGTCTGCGCCCGCGTTCAAGGTTCCCACCGAACAGGACTATCTGGCGCGCAACCCGGTCATCGCGGCGCAGGACCACGCCGTGGAGGTCGCGCGGCAGAACGCCGCCGTCGCCGCCAAGGAACGCACGCCCAACTGGACCTGGGAAGTGGCCTACGGCCAGCGCACCGGCTATTCCGACCTGGTGTCGGTGGGCGTGAGCATCCCGCTGCAGGTGGCCCCGGCGCAGCGCCAGGACCGCGAAAGCGCGGCCAAGCTGGCGCTGGTGGACAAGGCCGAGGCGGAGCTGGCGGAAGCGACCCGGACGGCGCAGGCCGACTACCGCACCCAGGCCAGCGATGCGGCGCGGCTGCAGCAGCGGGTGGATCGCTACGGCCAGTCGGTGCTGGCACCGGCGCAGCAGCGCACCGCCGCGGCGCTCGCGGCCTATCGCTCCAACCAGTCCTCGCTGTCCGCGCTGTTCGAGGCCCGGCATGCGCAGCTCGAGGCGCAGCGCAAGCTGCTCGCGCTGCACAGGGAGCTTGCGAGATCGCAGGCCCGGCTGATGTTCAAACCGCTTGCCCAGGGAGCCGCCCAATGACGAAACGCATCACCCTCGTCGCTCTTGTTCTCGCTGCCGGTGCAGCCCTGGCGGGCGGCGGCTACTTTGCGGGGCGCTTCGCCGCAGGGCGCGCAGGCGCTGCCATGCCCGCTGCTGCAGCAGCACCCGGCGCCGCCGCCGAGCCCGCAGGCGAGCGCAAGATCCTCTACTGGCACGACCCCATGGTGCCGGGCCCGCGCTTCGACAAGCCGGGCAAGTCGCCGTTCATGGACATGCAGCTCGCTCCGGTCTATGCCGACGAGAACAGCGACTCGGGCGTGAAGATCAGCCCCGAGGTACAGCAAAACCTGGGCATCCGCACCGCGACGGTGAAGCGCGCAGCGCTGAGCACCTCGTTCGACGCCGTCGGCACGGTGCAATTCGACGAACGACGCAATGTCGCCGTGCAAACGCGCGTCGGCGGCTACGTGGAACGGCTGGCCGTTCGCGCCCCCATGGAGCTGGTGAGCAAGGGCCAGCCCCTGGCGACCATCTTTGCACCCGACTGGCTGGCGCCGCAGAACGAACTGCTCGCCCTCCAGCGTTCTGGCGCCGGCACCGACATCGTCGCCGCGGCGCGCGAGCGCATGCGTGCCATGTCCATTCCCGAAGACCTGATCCGCCAAAGCGAGAAGACGGGCGCCGCGCAGGCGCGCTTCACGCTCTTCGCACCGACCGCCGGCGTGGTTGCGGAGCTCGGCGTTCGAGAAGGCGTGCAGGTGTCACCCGGCACGACGCTCTTTCGCATTGCGGGCCTGCAGACGGTCTGGGCCGTGGCCGAGATTCCCGAGGCGCAGGCGGTTCGCCTGGTGCGAGGCCAGAAGGTCCGGGCGGCGCTGCAGGCGGATGCTTCGCTGGCCTTCAGCGGCACGCTCAAGGAGCTGGTGCCCCAGGTGAGCGCCAGCACGCGAACCCTGCAGGCGCGCTTCGAGGTCGACAACGCACAGGGCAAGCTCGCGCCGGGCATGCTGTTGCGCCTGCAGGTGCAGGGCGATCCCGTCACCCGCCTGGTCCTGCCCGCCGAAGCCGCCATACGCACCGGTACCCGCGCCGTGGCCATCGTGCGCAAGGAGGGCGGCAGCTTCGAGCCGCGCGAGATCAGGCTCGGCATCGACGTGGGCGATCAGCTGGAGGTGCTCGAAGGCCTGCACGAAGGCGACGAGGTGGTCACCAGCGGCCAGTTCCTCGTCGATTCGGAGGCGCGGCTCAAGGCGGTGCTGGGAGCCATGTCCGCGGGCGGGGCGCAAGCCGCGACGGCGGCGCCCGTGTACGAGGCGCAAGGCAAGGTCGAAAGCGTGGAGGCCGGCACCGTCACCATCTCGCACGGGCCGGTCGCCCAGCTCAAGTGGCCCGCCATGACCATGGGCTTCGGCATGGCCGACCCTGCGGCGCTGAAGGACGTGCAGGCCGGCGATTCGATCCGCTTCGAGTTCCGCAAAGGCGGCCCGATGGATTGGGAAATCGTCTCCGCCCAGAAGACCGGAGGCGGGAAGTGATTGCCGCGATCATCCGCTGGTCCATGGCCA
>JAFECZ010000560.1 GCA_018241905.1 Pseudomonadota bacterium | reverse complement strand
TCGTCGGCTCGTCCACAGCCTGCGAGCGCGGTGGCTGCCAGTGCCGCTGTCGCTGCCATCTTCATGAGGTTCATCTGTTCGCCTTCCTGGAAAGGTTGTTCCTCTCTGCTCTTTTCTGCCCCTGGCGCGCGTTCGGGCACCACGGGCCTGCGCTTGATCTGCACCGGCATGCCGCCGGCCGGAAACGGGCCGAGTTCGCGCACGGTCTGCGCGTTGGCCAGTTCCACTTGCCGTTTCAGGTCCAAGTCGTACAGCGGATCAGCCTGGGCGCGACGAACGGCGACTAGCGAGGACGTCCTTGCGCCCTCGGCCTCGATTGACATGCGCATGTCCGGATCGGGCTCTTCGTCGATTCCGCAGGGTCCGCGTCCATGGATGCGCTCGCTTTCGCTCGGGCTACGTAGAGCGCGCCAAATACGCGCCCCGCTGCGCACTCGTCCAGCCTCGCGGGAGGGGATATCGACGTCCAAGGTGGTCGGCCGCTTGCGGATCGACGTGATGTCGATGGCGCGTGGGGTCTTCCCGAGGGGGGCGTTCTTCAGGCCCAAAGGCCACAGAGCCAGCCACTTGGCCAGATAGGCGCCGCCAATGAAGGCGATGGCCGGCGTCATCCCCGAGAGGATCAGATTTCCTCTGTTCATCTTTGTTTCTCTCCCTGACTGGGAATCCGTGCCCAGTGGGTGCGATTCTCTATCGCACCTCCGAGCAATCCGGACGCCCAGTGCGCAATGTAGCGGTACTTCTTGTCGACTCGACCTCTACTCGCCGGCAAACAGCGCCATGTCAGCGCGCACGCCAAGGCGTCTCATGAATTCGGTCGGATCGAATCCTTCCTCGGCGTAGCGGCGCTGGATGTGCGCGCGCGCCGCGGCCATGGCGTCGTGGCTGGACCACTCCACCAGCGTGGCCACGTTGAACTCGCTGCCGCTGCACTCGGTCATCACGCGGTTCTGGCGGCAGCCGGGCAGGCCTGCCAGCGCCTGGTCGATCCAGTGCAGGCGCCGCATGAATGCGGGCAGGGCATCCTGGGGCACCGCAAACTTGTCGATGCGGAAGACGGAAGAGGGAATGCGGACCATGAAGGCTCCTTGGCGGGTGGAAAAGCCGGTAGTCTCAAACCTCAACTAAACTTGAGGTCAAGCCCTTTTTCAAGCCCGTTCGATCTGCAGGAGTTTTTTCGCATGCGCAAGGAAGTTCCCGAAGGCATGGCCCCGACCCTGAGCGTGGGCGAGGTCGCACAGCGCAGCGGCGTGGCCGTGTCGGCGCTGCACTTCTACGAGTCCAAGGGGCTCATCGTCAGCGAACGCACCGAGAGCAATCACCGCCGCTATGCACGCGCGGTGCTGCGGCGCGTGGCCTTCATCCGGGTGGCGCAGCGCGTGGGCATTCCGCTGGCGGACATTGCGCAGGCGCTGCAGACGCTGCCGGCCGGCGAGGCGCCGGGGCGCGCCGACTGGGCACGCCTGTCGGCCAGCTGGCGGGCCGAGCTGGACGAGCGCATGGCGCAGCTCAAGAAGTTGCGCGACCAGTTGGACGACTGCATCGGCTGCGGTTGCCTGTCGATCGACCGGTGCCGGCTGCGCAATCCGCACGACAAGCTGGGCAGCGAGGGCGCCGGGCCGCGTCGCCTGCTCCAGGACTAGTCTTCAGCGCGCGCCGCGCACCGCGAACACTTCCACCGGTGCGGCCTTGCCGCGCAGTTGCACCGCACCCAGCGCCTCGGTCTCGCAACGCTCGCCCAGGGCTGCGCAGGTGTCGGGGTCGATGAGGATCATGCGGCCCACTTCCTTGGTGTGCGACTCCAGCCGAGCGGCCAGGTTCACCGTGTTGCCGATGCAGGTGTAGGTGGCGCGCGACTGCGTGCCGGTGTAGCCGGCGACCATCTCGCCGGTGGCGATGCCCACCCCGATGCGCAGCAGCGACTTGCCCGCACCGGCGCGTTCGTGGTTGAGCACCTGCAGCATGGCCGTCATGTCCAGCGCCGCATGCACCGCGCGGGCCGCATGGTCGTCCACCGGCAGCGGCGCGCCGAAGATGCACATCAGGCCGTCGCCGATCATCTGGTTGACCACGCCGCCGTGCTTGTTGATGGCCTCGAACATCAGCGCATACCAGGTGTTGAGCAGCTCGATGGTCTCTTCGGCGGGCGTGGTTTCCACCAGCGAGGTGAATCCGCGGATGTCGGCGAACATGACCGTGCCCTGCACGCGCCGGCCGCCCAGCGCAAAGCCGGACTGCTGCAGGTCCTGCGCCACTTCGGAAGTGGCAAAGCGCCGCACCATTTCCTTTTGCATGTCGCGCAGGCGCTTCTTCTCCAGGCTCGCATCCACGCGGGCCTTGAGCAGCACCGAGTTCACCGGCTTGTGCAGGTAGTCCTCGGCGCCCAGCTCGATGCAACGCACCACGTCGGCCATGTCTTCCAGCGACGAGGTGACCACCACTGGCAGGTCGCGCAGGCGCGGGTCGGTGCCCAGGCGCTCGAGCACCTGGAAGCCGTTCATCTCGGGCATCTCGATGTCCAGCAGCATCAGGTCGAACTCCTCGTCCTGCAGCATGTCCAGCGCGATGCGGCCGTTCTCGGCGCAGGCCACCTTGTGGCCTTGCTGTTCGAGCCCGCGGGTGAGCAGCATGCGGTTCACCCTGTTGTCGTCCACTACCAGCAGGCGGGCCGGGGGGGTGTCGGTTGCCTCAGCCATTCGAGATGCGCTCCTGCAGGGCCATGACCACCTCCTGCCAATCGTCGTGCAGCTCGTTCAGCGCTGCCGGCGTGGCGGCGGCCAGGCCGCCCAGCTCCAGCGCGCGCGCCTTGGCGGCAAAGTCCAGCGCGCCGAAGGTCAGGCCGTTCGATTTCAGGGAATGCGCGCTGCGGCGGAAGTCGTCGCCGTTGCCCGCGGCATGCGCGTCGCGCAAGGCCTGCAGCATGACCGGGCCTTCTTCCAGGAAGGTCTGCACCAGTTCGCCGACGAAATCCGCGCCCGCGGTCAGTTCCAGCTCGGCCCATGCGGCGGAGTCGATGACGCCACTGCTCATGCTGTCATTCCTTTCGTGTGCGCCGGCACGCGGGTCAGCGCTTCGACCAGCCGGTCCACGCGGATCGGCTTGGTGATGTAGTCGTCCATGCCGGCCTCGATGCACATCTCGCGGTCACCCTGCATGGCATTGGCCGTCATGGCGATGATGCTGGGGCGTTCGCCCGGCGGCAGCATCTTGCAGATGTGGCGCGTGGCATTCAGGCCGTCCA
>JAFECZ010000055.1 GCA_018241905.1 Pseudomonadota bacterium | reverse complement strand
GCACGCTCAGTTCATGGTGGACGCGCATCGTGGTCGGTGCGCTGCTCTTCGTGTTCTGCCTGCTGCAGCGCCTGCTGGGGGCTCGCGTGGAGCACCGCTAGGCGGGCGAGGTTCATGCAGGGACGGCCGCTTTCGCGGTGCCCTGCAGCCTCAGGTCAAGAAGAGACTCAGTTGGTGATCGGCATTTCCGGTGCCGGCGGTGGCGGCGCGCTGGACGATGCCGGTACCTGCGTCACGGTCTCGCGGATGTCACCGCCGCCGAGCACGCTGCCTTCGATGGTGGTGTTGCCCGTGCCCGTCACGCGCTGTTCGCAGGCGGAGCGGTCTTCGGTCGGCTGCGCCTGGCAGCGTGCCAGGGCATTCTGGCGATAGGTGGCATCTGGCGCGTAGGTCAGCTTGCCTTGGCGCGAGGCCTGGGCCGCGGCGCCTGCTTCACGGATACAGGCAGCCTTGTCCTGCTGGATCTGGCCGCACATCGCGCGTTCGGACTGGTAGGTGCTGGTGGTGCTGGTTCCCGCCGCAAAGGCGGAAGGCATGGCGGCGAAACTGCCGGCGGCCAGTATGGCCACCGCACAACTCTTGCGGAAGGCATTCATGGCTTTACTCCTTTCGAATCGTGTGTGCGCGTCGCTGGGTCGTAGAAGAAAACGCGACGTGCGGGAACACGGTCTAGAAGAGTTTGGCCCCCGAAAAATGAGGCCTGCGTGAGAAACCCCGCGCAGATCGTTGTCGGTGGCGCGGCAACGATTCTTGTGGGATTTGTCTGTCAAGCCTCGGCGATGCGCTTTTGCAGGTGCGCCAGCGCCTCTTCCACCTGGTCCACCAGGATCAGCGACAGGTCGCCGGGCTGCAGCCGCGCCAGTGCCTGGTCGATGGCGATGAATTCGCCGCGGATCTCGTCGATGTAGCTGGTGCGGGTGGCACCTTGCAGCCCTTGGCGCAACAGGGCCATCACTTCGCCGTCGGCGCGGCCGCGCTGCGCCGCGTCCTGGTAGAGGATGACGTCGTCGAAGGCCTTGCCCAGGATGGCGGTCTGGTCGCGGATATCCTCGTCGCGCCGGTCGCCCGCGCCGCTGATGACCACCGAGCGGCGCTTGGCCGGCATGGTGTCCACGGCCGACACCAGCGCGCGCATGGCGTCGGTGTTGTGGCCGTAGTCGGCAATCACGGTGGCGCCGCGGTAGTCCATGACGTTGAAGCGCCCCGGCACGCCGTGCGTGTCGCTCTTGAAGCTGGCCAGGCCGCTGCGGATGGTGTCCCAGTCCAGGCCCACGGCCCAGGCCGCGGCCACCGCCGCCATCACGTTATCGACCTGGAAGCCGATGGTGCCGTTGCGAGTGATGGGCACATCGCGCAGCGGCACGCGCTCGCGCCACGAGCCTTCGGATGCGACGACCGCGTCCTGGTCGACGAACACGGTGCGCTTGCCTTGCGCGCGGTGCGTGGCCATGACCGGGTGGCTGCGGTCCGCCGAGAAGAAGATGACGTTGCCGGGGCAGCCCGCGGCCATGGCCGCCACGTTGGGGTCGGATGCATTGAGCACGCCGTAGCCGCCCGGGGCCACGTTGCGCACGATCACGCGCTTGAGCACGGCCAGCTCTTCCACCGAGGTGATGTAGTTCAGGCCCAGGTGGTCGCCCTGGCCCAGGTTGGTCACCACCGCCACCTGGCAGCGGTCGAAGCCCAGGCCTTCGCGCAGGATCCCGCCGCGCGCGACTTCGAACACGGCCGCGTCCACCTCGGGATGCAGCAGCACGTTGCGTGCGCTCTTGGGGCCGCTGCAGTCGCCGCTGTCGGTCTGGCGGCCGTCGACGTATACGCCATCGGTGTTGGTCATGCCGGTGCGCAGCCCGCTGGAGGCCAGCAGGTGATTGATCAGGCGCGCCGTGGTGGTCTTGCCGTTGGTGCCGGTCACGGCCACCACCGGGATGCGCCCGTCGTCGCCGGGCGCGAAGAGGGTGTCCATGACCGCTTCGCCCACCGCGCGGCCTCGGCCGAAGGAGGGCGAGATGTGCATGCGCAGGCCCGGCGCGGCATTCACTTCCACCACGCCGCCGCTTTGCTCTTCCAGCGGCACCAGCACGTTCTCGCAGACCATGTCCACGCCGCAGATGTGCAGGCCCACCATCTGCGCGGCGTCGACCGCGCGCGCGGCGATCTCGGGGTGCACCGTGTCGGTCACGTCGGTGGCCGTACCGCCGGTGGAGAGGTTGGCGTTGTTGCGCAGCACCACGCGCTGGCCCAGCTCGGGCACGCTCTCGGGCGTGAGGCCCTGCGCCTCCAGTCGGCCGACGGCGATGTCGTCCAGGCGGATCTTCGTGAGCGAAGTGGCATGGCCCTCGCCGCGGCGCGGGTCCAGGTTGACGGTGTCGACCAGCTGGCGCACCGTGCTCGTGCCGTCGCCGATCACTTGCGGCGGATCGCGACGCGCGGCGGCCACCAGGCGGTCGCCCACCACCAGCAGGCGGAAGTCGAAGCCGGGCAGGAATTTCTCGACCATGACCTCGCCGTATTCGGCGGCGGCGTCGTAGGCGGCCAGCAGTTGCTCGCGCGTGCCGATGTTGACCGTGACGCCCTTGCCCTGGTTGCCGTCCTGCGGCTTGACCACCACCGGCAGGCCGATGTCCTGCGCGGCCACCCAGGCGTCTTCCACGTCGGTGACGGGGCGGCCCAGCGGCACCGGCACGCCGGCGGCGTTGAGCAGTTGCTTGGTGAGCTCCTTGTCCTGCGCGATCGACTCGGCCACGCCGGAAGTGGCATCGACCTCGGCCGCCTGGATGCGCCGCTGCTTGGAGCCCCAGCCGAACTGCACCAGGCTGCCGCGCGTGAGGCGGCGGTACGGAATGCCGCGCGCCACGGCCGCATCGACGATGGAACCGGTGCTCGGGCCCAGGCGCTCGTCTTCGTCGAGCTCGCGCAGTTGTGCAATGGCGGCGTTGGCGTCGAAGGGCTTGTCGGCCAGTGCGGCTTCGATGAGTTGCTCCGCCAGCTTCATGGCCAGCCGGCCCACTGCTTCTTCGCCGTACTGCACCACCACCTGGTAGACGCCTTCATCGGTGGTGTAGGTGGTGTGGCCGAAGTTGACCGAGCAGCCGGCATGCGCTTGGAGCGACAGTGCGGCGTTTTCCAGCACGTGGGCCAGCGCCAGCGGCTGGCCGAGCACGACCGGGTGCAGCTCGCCGATGGTGGGGAACAACGCGCGCAGGCGCTGCTCGAAGCCGGGCAGGTCGCCGATGACGTTTTCGGCGCCCTCGCATTTCACGATGGCTTCGATGGACGTGTGTCGGCTCCAGAGATTGGGGCCGCGCAGGGCACGGATGCGGGTGACTTCCATTGGGGGTCTTGTCGTTGTCTTGTCCGAGGGCGCCGGGCTCAGGCCAGCTGCTGCATTTGCGAATCGACGAAGGGCACGCTCTGCGACAGCTGCAGCGAGGCCAATGCCGCCTGCAGGTCGGCTTCGAAGGCCTCGACGCCTGCGCCGATGAGGTTGAGCGGAATGCCCAGCGCCCAAGCCGCCGCCACCGCGGCCAGCAGGCTTTCGAGGCTCACGCCGGCGTGGGTGGCGCGCCAGGCGGTCAGCCGGCCCAGGCCGGGCAGGAAGGATTCGCTCGGGCCGTTGGCCAGCACGATGCGGTCCTGCCGCACCAGCACCGCCTTGCCGCCCTTGGACTGGTGCTCGGCCAGGGCCGGGGCCTGCGGATCGGCGCTGTAGAGGATGACGTCGCCATCGCACAACGGTGCCAGGCCGGCCACGCGCTCGTCCGCCGCGTTGAGCACGGCGGTGCCCTCGGGCAGCACCACGTCGACCTGCGTGCGCAGCACCTTGACCATCTGGTCGCTTTCGGCGATGTCGAAGGCGGCCAGGTCCTCGTAGCCGTCCAGGTCGGTCACGATGCCCACCTGGCAGCGGTCGTAGGGCAGGCCGTCGGCCAGGATGGTGCGGGCACCGTTCTCGATGACCACGGCCTGTACCGAGCGGTTGACCAGCAGCCGGTGGCCGGCGGCCCAGTTGGCGCTGTCGCGGGCGTCGACGCGGCGGCGCTCCAGGAACAGGCCGTCACGGCAGGCCAGGCCGGTGTGCTGGCCGCTCAGGCCGACCAGCCACGCCACCAGGCGCGCCAGGACGGCCGTGCCTTGCGAGCCGGCCACGCCCACCACCGGAATGCGGCCGGGGGCGCTGTCTTCGCCGGCGTCGGGGAAGAGGTGGTCGCAGATGGCACGGCCCACCGGGCGCGGCGAGCCGATGGCGGGCTTGAGGTGCATCAGCAGGCCAGGGCCGGCATTCACTTCGACGATGGCGCCGCCCTGGGCCTGCAGCGGCTTGGAGATGTCTTGCGCCACCAGGTCGATGCCGGCGATGTCCAGGCCGACCACGCGGGCGGCAAGCACGGCGGCGTGCGCCACTTCGGGGTGGACCTGGTCGGTGCAGTCCACGCCCAGGTTGCCGTTGCGCTGGATGGTGACCACGCGGCCGGCGGCAGGCACCGAGGCGCCGTCCAGCTTCTGGCGCTGAAGTTCGAGCTGCAGCTTGGCGTCGGTTTCCAGCACGATGATGTCGAGCGGGTATTCCTCTTCGGCGCCGCGGCGCGGGTCGCTGTTGAGCTGGCTGTCGATGAGCTCGGCCACGGTCTGCTTGCCGTCGCCCGTCACGGTGATGATCTCGCCGCGCGCGGCAGCCACCACCTGGCCGCCCACCACCAGCAGGCGGTGCTCGGAGCCGCGCACGAAGCGCTCGACCATCACGTCGCTGCCCTCGGGCTCGGCTACCGCGAAGGCGGCAATGACTTCCTCGCGCGTGGTCAGCTCCAGCGACACGCCGCGGCCATGGTTGGCGTCCGAGGGCTTCACGGCCACCGGCAGGCCGATGTCTTCGGCGGCTTCCCAGGCTTCTTCGGCGCTGTCGACCACCTGGCCTTCGGGCACCGGCACGCCGCAGCTTTGCAGCAGGGATTTGGTCAGTTCCTTGTCGCTGGCGATGGATTCGCCGATGGCGCTGGTGTAATCGGTCTCGGCCGTCCAGATGCGCTGCTGCGTGGCGCCGTAGCCCAGCTGCACCAGGTTGCCCGCGTTCAGCCGCAGGTGCGGGATGCCGCGGTCGGTGGCGGCGCCCACGATACTGGCGGTGCTGGGGCCCAGGTAGCAGTCGTCCAGCTTGGCCTTGACCTCGTTGACCGCGGCCTGCACCTCGGCGGCGCCGAAGGGCGTGTTGTTGATGGCGGCCATCAGCAGCCGGTGGCCCTGGCCCAGGGCCTCGCGCGCCACCTGCTCGTCGCGGGCGCGGAACACCATGCGGTAGACGCCGTGCTTGGAGGTGCTGCGCGTCTGGCCGAAGCCGGTGGGCATACCCGCCAGGTTGAGCAGCTCGATGACGACGTGCTCCAGCACGTGGCCGGCCCAGGTGCCCTCTTGCAGGCGCTGGATGAAGCCGCCGCGCTCGCCCACGCCGCAGTGGTGCTCGATCAGGGCCGGCAGCAGGCCCGTGAGACGGTCGGTAAAGCCGTCGATCTTGTTGGAGGGGAAGTCTTCCAGCGCGCCCAGATCGAGCCAGACTTCGAGCACCGGACGGTATGTCCAGATGTTGGGACCGCGCAAATAGTTGACGCGAAGCAGTTGGATGTCGTCGAAACGGGTCATGGAAACGTTCGTATGGCGTTGCGGGTCGCTGTCGTGGGCGGCGTGCCCGAGAAGAAAAACGCCTTTGGGTATCGGTCAAAATCGGCGCCCGCGGGAGACCTGTCACAGGGCTCCGAGCGTGAGCTCACGGTCGGCCAACTTACAAATACATGCAACTTCAAGATTCACGGGCCGCCCCGGAGGGCGACATTGGCAAGGCCGCGCAAGCGCTGAAAAACCGGCTCGTTCCCGGGGAAAACGTTCTGGCGACCCTGGTGGTTGACCTTGACGCCGGCCTGCGCTTTGGTGCGGGCCAGCTCGCCCTGACCGACCGCCGGCTGCTGGCCCTGGATACCGAACAGAGCCAGTGGCGTGAGTGGCCGCTCGCTACGCCGGATCTGGCGCTGCAGCTTACCGACCATGCGGGCGTGGGCACGCTGGACCTGGTCGACGGCCACCAGCTCTTGGGCCGTTGGCACTACACGCTGGCCGGCCAGGCGGCGGCCCTGAAGCTGCTCAAGCTATTCGAGCAGCGCGAGAGCCGCGCCGCCGTTCCGGAAGACGAGACGCTCGTCGAGCCCGACACCGACGCCGAACTGCAGACCCCGCCCTCCACCTGGGGCCTGCTGCGCCTGGGCCGCTTTGCCCGGCCGTACCGCAAGCAGCTCATCACCGGCTTCGTGCTGACGCTGCTGTCCACCGCCGCCACGCTGGTGCCGCCCTACCTGACCATCCCGCTGATGGACGACATCCTGATCCCGTTCCAGAACGGCAAGGCCATCGACCCGATGCTGGTGGTGATGTACCTGAGCGGCCTGCTGGCCGCCGCGCTGCTGGGCTGGGGCCTGGGCTGGGCGCGCACCTACCTGCTGGCGCTGGTGTCCGAGCGCATCGGCGCCGACCTGCGCACCACCACCTACGAGCACCTGCTCACGCTGCCCCTGGACTACTTCGGCGGCAAGCGCACCGGCGACCTGATGGCGCGCATCGGCTCCGAGACAGACCGCATCAACGTTTTCCTCTCGTTGCACGCGCTCGACTTCGCCACCGACGTGCTGATGATCGTGATGACGGCGGTCATCCTCATTTCCATCAACCCGCTGCTGGCGGTGGTCACGCTGGTGCCGCTGCCCTTCATCGCCTGGATGATCCACGTCGTGCGCGACAAGCTGCGCACCGGCTTCGAGAAGATCGACCGCGTGTGGAGCGAGGTGACCAACGTGCTGGCCGACACCATCCCGGGTATCCGCGTGGTGAAGGCCTTTGCCCAGGAAAAGCGCGAGGCCGAGCGCTTCCGTACCGCCAACTACTACAACCTGAAGGTGAACGACCGGCTCAACAAGACCTGGTCGCTGTTCACGCCCAGCGTCTCGCTGCTGACCGAGATCGGCTTGCTGGTGGTGTGGGGCTTCGGCATCTGGCAGGTGGCGCGCGGCAGCATCACGGTGGGCGTGCTCACCGCCTTCATCGCCTACATCGGGCGCTTCTACACGCGGCTCGACTCGATGAGCCGCATCGTCTCGGTGACGCAGAAGGCCGCGGCCGGCGCCAAGCGCATCTTCGACATCCTGGACCACGTGAGCAACGTCCCGGAGCCCGCCAACCCGGTGAAGCTGCAGTCCGTTCAGGGGCGCATCGAGCTGGGCGACCTGGGCTTTCGCTACGGCAGCCGCGCCGTGATCCGCGACCTCGACCTCGTCATAGAACCCGGCGAGATGATCGGCCTGGTGGGCCACAGCGGTTCGGGCAAGAGTACGCTGGTCAACCTCATTTGCCGCTTCTACGACGTGACCGACGGCGCCATCAAGGTGGACGGCACCGACATCCGCCGCTTCGCCGTGGCCGACTACCGGCGCCACGTGGGGCTGGTGCTGCAGGAGCCCTTCCTCTTCTTCGGCACCATCGCGCAGAACATCGCCTACGGCAAGCCCGATGCCACGCGCGAGGAAATCGTGGCCGCCGCCCGCGCGGCGCATGCGCACGACTTCATCCTGCGCCTGCCGCAGGGCTACGACTCGCTGGTGGGCGAGCGCGGGCAGGGCCTGTCGGGCGGGGAGCGCCAGCGCATCTCCATTGCCCGGGCGCTGCTCATCGACCCGCGCATCCTCATCCTGGACGAAGCCACCTCGGCGGTCGACACCGAGACCGAGAAGGAAATCCAGAAGGCGCTGGACAACCTGGTGCAGGGCCGCACCACCATCGCCATTGCCCACCGCCTGTCCACGCTGCGCAAGGCCGACCGGCTGGTGGTGATGGACCGCGGCGAAATCGTCGAGGTCGGCCCGCACGACGAACTGATGGAAAAGCAGGGCGCCTACTGGCGCCTTTACCAGGCGCAGGCCCGGCAGGTGGACGACGACGGCGAAACGCCTGCTTCCTCGCCCGCCCCGGCCCACGCCGCCCACCCCGCAGGAAACGCCTGATGAGCGCCATGCAAGAACTGACCCTCGAACGCGACGACCTGGGCCGCCTGCTGCTCGTCGGCGATGCCGACAATGCGCCCGAACCCGTCGTGCCGGTGCGCGCCTTCCCGCTCACCGCGCCCGACCATGGCATCTCGCTGGTAGGCAGCGACGGCCGCGAGCGCGTGTGGATCGACGATCTTTCCGCCGTGCCCGAGGCATCGCGGCGCCTGCTGGGCGAGGTGCTGGCCGTGCGCGACTTCGCGCCCACGCTGCTGGCCCTGCACAAGGTGTCCAGCTTCGGCGTTCCCAGCACCTGGAGCGTGAGCACCGACCGTGGCGACACCAGCTTCGTGCTCAAGGCCGAGGAGGACATCCGCCGGCTGGAAGACGGAGCGCTGCTCATCGCCAGCGCCGCGGGCGTGCAGTTCCGCGTGCCCAGGCCCGGCGAGCTGGACCGGCATTCGCGCAAGCTGCTCGAGCGCTTTCTCTGAGAGGAAGACGCGCCATGCACAAGTCTGCCCTCGTCCTCTTCTCCGGCGGCCAGGACTCGACCACCTGCCTGGCCGATGCGCTCACGCGCTTCGAGCGAGTCGAAACCCTGGGCTTCGACTACGGCCAGCGCCACCGCATCGAGCTGGACGTGCGCCTGCAGGTGCTGGATCGCCTGCGCCAGGACTTCCCGCAATGGAGCGGCGCCCTGGGCGAAGACCACCTGCTCAAGCTCGACGTGCTGGCGCAGGTGAGCGAATCGTCGCTCACCCAGGACATCGCCTTTGCCATGCAGGCCAATGGCCTGCCCAACACCTTCGTGCCGGGGCGCAACCTGCTGTTCCTGACGCTGGCCGGGGCGCTGGCCTACCGCCGCGGCCTGGAGGTGATCGTCACGGGGGTGTGCGAAACCGACTATTCCGGCTACCCCGACTGCCGCGACGACACCATGAAGGCGATGCAGCTGGCGCTGTCATTGGGCATGGACCGGCGCCTGGTGATCGACACGCCGCTCATGTGGCTGGACAAGGCCCAGACCTGGGCCATGGCCGAACGCCTGGGCGGGCAGGCGCTGGTGCGGCTGGTCGTCGAAGCCACCCACACCTGCTACGAAGGCGAGCGCGGGCAGCTGCATGCATGGGGCCACGGCTGCGGCCGCTGCCCCGCCTGCGAACTGCGCGCCCGGGGCTGGGCGCGCTACGCCGCCTTGGGGGCCGACACGGCGTGCTGACCCGTCATGGACAGCACGAAGTAGACAACCCCCGCAATCGCCACTCCGAAGAACCAGCCGTAGATGCCCCACCAGGCCGGCAGCAGGTTGGTGAAGTTGGGCAGGATGGTGGAGAAGACCGCGCCGATGCCCGCCGCGACCAGGGCCTTCACGTTCCAGCCGCCCTGGTAGCGGTAGGGCCCGTTGACCTGGTAGAGGCCCTGCACGTCGATGCGACCCTTGGCCACCAGGTAGAAATCGACCAGTATCACGCCCAGCAGCGGTCCCATGGTGGCCCCGATGGCGTTGACGAACTTGGCTGCGCCGCCTTCCCACGGTGCGAACGGGTAGAGCACCAGTGCGATCAGCGCTGCGATGTAGCCGCCGCCCTTGAAACTGATGCGGTGCGGGAAGGTGTTGGAAATGTCGAAGGCCGCACTCACGAAATTGGCCACCACGTTGATGCCCAGCGTCGCCACCGCGAAGGTGAGCGCGGCAACCAGCGCCAGCACCCAGCTGTCGAACTTGGCCGAGACCTGCTCGGGGTGCAGCAGCACTTCGCCATACACCTTGTAGGCTGCCAGCGTCGTGATGCCCGCCACCAGCGTGAAGGCCAGCAGGTTGATCGGCAGGCCCCACAGGTTGCCCTTCTTCACCGCCTGGCGGTTGACCGCGTAGCGCGAGAAGTCGCAGAAGTTGAGGTAGAGCGCAGCGAAGTAGGTGATCCAGGTGGCGCCAACGGCCATCAGCGCCCAGAAGGAGCCTGGCTGGCCCGAAACGCCGGTGTCCTTGGTCTTCTCTGCCAGCACGTCGGCCGGGATGCCGTGCTCGAAGTTGAAGCCGCCGGCCTTCACGCACAGCCCGATGGCCAGCACCAGCATCGCGACCCACACGGCGGGCCCTGCCCAGTCCTGGAAGCGGCGCACCGTCTCCATGCCTTTCTGGATGATGAGCAGTTGCAGCGCCCAGATGACCACGTAGCAGATCACCTCCAGCGTGGAGTGGCCCAGCATGTGCGAGTTCTGCTGGAACTGCAGCATGGCATCGTTGCGCACCAGCAGCGCCACCACCGCGCCGGAGGCCGCCGCCGTCTGCGCGCCGTACCAGAAGCAGGCCACCACGGCGCGCACCAGGGCCGCCAGGTTGGCGCCCCACACGCCGAAGGAGGCGCGCGCCAGCACCGGATAGGGCACGCCCGTTTTCTCGCCCGCATAGCCGATCAGGTTCATCAGGGCGTAGATGACCAGCGAGCTCAGGCCGATGGCGATCAAGAAGTTGGTGAAGCTGCCGCACAAGAGGAACAGGCTGGCGGCCAGGTAGTAGCCCCACAGGCTGTGCACGTCCGAAGTCCAGACGTTGAAGATGCTGAAGGCTCCCCATCGGCGTTCTCGCGCGGGCGCCAGGTCTTCGTTGTAGAGGCCGGGAGAAGGGTTTGTTATTTCCATGTTGGGACTCCTCGTTGAGGCCAGGCGGCCACGGCGCCCCAAGTGTCACGCGATTGATGCTGCAGGTCCACTCCCCCCGGCCTGCCCGGCGGCGCTCAGGCCTCGGTGGCAGCCAAGCGAAAGCGGGCGGGCGCCGCTTCCGGCTCGGGCACCAGCTTCCAGCGCTTGCCGTGGTGCTCGCCCACCGCCGCACGGTGCGCGATCGACACCATGGCGCCGCCGGCCGATTGAACCTGGGCTGCCAGGCGCTGGTAGAGCGTGCGCTCGGCCTCGGCGTCGAGCGCGCTGGTGGCCTCGTCGGCGAACAGCCAGGACGGCTTCTTGAGCAGCACCCGCGCAATGGCCAGCCGCTGCTGTTCGCCGCCGGAGAGCTTCTGGCTCCAGGCGTCGCTGTCGTCCAGGCGGCTTTCCAGCTGCGGCAAGAGCGCATCCTTGAGCGCCTGGCGAAGGGCCTCGTCGGTGTAGGCGCTGGCCGGTTCGGGGTAGGCCAGCGCATCGCGCAGGCGGCCGTCGGGCACATAGGGGCGCTGCGGAATGAACATGGCGTCCGGCGGCACCTGCGCCTTGCCGTGCGCAAAGGGCCAGATGCCGGCGAGCGTGCGGAACAGGGTGGACTTGCCGCTGCCCGAGGGCCCCTGCAAGAGCACCGTGTCGCCCGGCTGCACCGACAGCGAGGCGTTGGCCAGCAGCGGCGTTCCGTCGGGCAGCGCGATGGACAGCGCGTCGGCGCGAAGTGCCGGCGCGGCGTCGGCAGCCGGCGCCGTGCGCGTCATCTCGCCCGCGTCGCGGGCATGGGCCTGCATGGCGGCCTCGAAGCTGGTCAGGCGGTCGGCGGTGGCGCGCCACACGGCCACGCGGTCGTAGTTGTCGACGAACCAGGAGAGCGCGTCCTGCACCGTGTTGAAGGTGCGCGAGATCTGCATCAGCTCGCCGAACTGGATCGCGCCGCTGAAGAACCGCGGCGCCGCAAGGAAGAAGGGGAACACCACCGACAGCTGGGCGAAGGAGGCAGTGAACGCCACCAGGTTCTTCTGCTGCCGGATCAGCGACAGGTAGTTGCGCAGCACCGAGCCAAAGCGCAAGTCCAGCTGCGTGTGTTCGACCGTCTCGCCGCGATCCAGGGCGATGGCCTCGCTGTTTTCCCGCACGCGGATCAGGTGGTGGCGGAAGTCCGCCTCGAAGCGCTGCTGCCGGAAGTTCAGGCCGATCAGCGGGCGGCCGATGAAGTGGGTAATGGTGGTGCCGACCACGCAGTACAGCACCGCGACCCACACCATGTAGCCGGGCACGGAGAAATCGTGGCCCATCAGCGAGAACGACAGCGGGCCCGACAGCGCCCAGAGAATGCCGATGAAGGTGACCAGGGTCACCACCGAGTTCAGGATGCCCATGGAAAGCGTCACCGTGTAGTCGGTGAACATCTGCATGTCCTCCTGGATGCGCTGGTCGGGGTTGTCGGGGCTGGCGCCGGTTCGGGCGGCCGACTCTTCGCCCATGTAGCGTGCGAGTTCGAGCCGGTAGAAGGTCCGGTTCGCCAGCCAGCGCGAGAGGTAGTCCCGCGTCATCCAGGCACGCCAGCGCACCTGCAGCAACTGGGTCACGTAGAACTTGAGCACCGCCACCAGGATGCCCGCCATCGCGATGTACGTGAAGCGCAGCAACTGCGTCCAGAACACCGCCTGGTCCTTGTTCTGCAGTGCGTCGTAGAAGACGCGGCTCCAGTCGTTGATCAGGACCGTGACGTAGACCGTTCCCAGGTTGAGCAGCACCACGGACAGGAGCATGCCGCGCGCTTTCCACTTGTCTTCGGAGCGGAAATAGGGCGCTGCCAGCCCGAGAATCTGCCGCAGTGCCTGGTAGAGGGAGGGTTTTGTTTTCATTGCGTGGTCGCGTGGCCGTTGGTGCGCACCGGTTGTCGGCGCGTTCACAGTGGATCGAGCATCGTAGCGGGCGGCCTCTTAGGCGAGGCTGAAGCGCATGGCCCCGGGGACCCGGCCCCGGCTTCAGCGCGGATTGCTGATGCCGCTGGCCACATGCCCCGCCGGCACGTGCCGGGAGGCCGAATCCACGTGGCCGGTCTGGTCGTCGAAGAAGAAATCGGGCTCGAACTCGCGCAGGAATTCGCCCTTGGGCAGGCCGCCGAGGAACATGGCTTCGTCCACGCGGATGTTCCAGTTCATCAGGGTCTGGATGGCCCGCCGATGCGCCGGCGCGCCGCGGGCCGTGACCAGCGCCGTGCGAATGCGCATGCCGGTGCTGGCCGCCTGCTGCAGCCGGTGCAGTGCCACGAGGAAAGGCTTGAACGGCCCTGCGCCCAGCGGCACGGCGGCCTTGCTGCTTTCGTGCGCCTGGAAGGCGTCCAGGCCCTCGCGCTGGAACACCTGCTCGGCCTCGTCGGAGAACAGCACCGCATCGCCGTCGAAGGCAATGCGCACTTCGTCCGGATGCTGGCTGCTGGCCAGGGCGCCGTCCACCCGCACGTGCGCGGCCGGAAAGCCGGCGGCCAGCGCCTCGCGCACGTCTTGCGCGTTGGCCGAGAGAAAGATGTCGGCGTTGAGCGGCCGCAGGTAGCGAAATGGCGGCCGCCCCTGGGTGAACACGCCGCGCTGCACGCGCAGCTCGGCCGCCGCGCCCGAGTTGAAGATGCGCATGCCAGAGACCGGGTCGTTGCGCGAGAGGATCACAACCTCCACCCGCTGCACGCCGTCGTCGTTGAAGCGCAGCAGCTTGCGGATCATCGACGAGGCGATGCCCGGCGCGGCCGGCACGTCCACGCGCTCGAGCTGCAGCCGCATGTAGGCCTCGGGGTCGCCGGCATCGAACAGGCGGTTTTCCTCCTCGAGGTTGAACAGCGCCCGCGACGAGATCGCCACCACCAGCTTGTCGTCGAGGGACACGGGCATGGTGCTGCTACTTCACGAACTGGTTGAGCTGGATGATCGGCAGCAGCACGGCCAGCACGATCATCATCACCACGCCGCCCATCGCGACGATGAGCAGCGGCTCCAGGATGGTGGCCAGCTGCATGGCGCGCCGCTGCACTTCGGCACTGAGCTGGTTGGCCGCGCGCTGCAGCATGGTGGGCAGCTGGCCGGTCTGCTCGCCCAGGCGCGCGAACATCGAGACCAGCGGCGGAAAGCGCTTTTTCTGCGCCAGCGCCGAAGCCAGCGGAGCGCCTTCGCGCACCAGCACCAGCGCGTCCTGCGCATCGGCCTGCATGGCGCGGTTGCTCAGCGTCTCGGAGGCCGCCTGCAGTGCCCGCAAGATGGGCACGCCTGCGGTGGCCAGCATGGCCAGGGTGCTGGCAAAGCGCGCGGCGTTGTAGCCGCGCGCCAGGCGGCCGACCATGGGCAGGCGCAGCCAGAAGGCATCGAACTTCTCGGCAATGGTCGGCTGGGCCAGCGCAACGCGCGCTGCCACGCCCGCGGCCACCAGCACGCCCAGCATCAGCCAGCCGTAGTTGCGCACCATGTCCGAGAGCGCCAGCATGGCCACCGTGAGAAATGGCAGGGCGCGCTTGGTGCCGGCGAACACGTTGGCCACCTGCGGCACCACGTAGCTCACCAGGAAGATCACGATGGCAATGGCCACCAGCGTGACGATGGCCGGGTACAACGCGGCGCCGACCAGCTTTTGCGACAGTGCCTGTCGCTGCTCCAGGTCGTCGGCCAGCCGCTCCAGCACCAGGGCCAGGCTGCCGCTCTGCTCGCCGGCGCCCACCACGGCGGTGTAGATGGGCGAGAAATCGCGCGGATGGCTGGACAGGGCGCGCGCAAAGGGCGAGCCCGAGTTGACCTCGGCGCGCAGCGAGGCCACCAGGTTGCGCTGCTTTTCGTTGTCGGACTCTTCCATCAGCGCCGTGAGCGCGCGCTCGATCGGAAGGCCCGCCGTCATCAGGCCCGAGAGCTGGCGCGTCCACACCGCCAGGCCGGTGTTGCTGAACACGCGGCCGCCAAGGAGGCGGCTCAGGCCACCGCCGGCGCCGCCCTTGTGGTCGCCCGCCACGGGCGAGATGTTCAGCGGAATGAGCGACTGGGCCCGCAGCAGGCCGCGCGCCGCACGCGCGGTGTCGGCTTCCAGCACGCCCTTGCGCGGCTGGCCCTGGGCGTCGATGGCTTCGAAGGAATAGGCGGGCATGGGCTGTCTTGCCTCAGTCGCGCGTCACGCGAAGTAGCTCCGCTTGCGAGGTGATGCCCTGCTCCACCAGCCGTTCGCCGTCCTCGCGCATGGAGCGCAGGCCGTTCTTCTGGCCGGCGGCGAGCAACTCGCTCTCGGCGGCGCGCGAATGGATGAGCGATTGCACCTTGTCGTCGCACACCAGCATCTCGAAGATGCCGGTGCGGCCCTGGTAGCCGGTGGTGCCGCAGGCGTCGCAGCCGGCGCCGTGGCATACGGGGCAGAGCTTGCGCACCAGCCGCTGCGCCAGCACGCCCAGCAGCGAGGAGCTGAGCAGGAAGGGCTCCACGCCCATGTCGGTCAGGCGGGTGACGGCGCTCACCGAGTCGTTGGTGTGCAGCGTGGCCAGCACCAGGTGGCCGGTGAGCGAGGCCTGGATGGCGATCTGCGCGGTCTCGAAGTCGCGGATCTCGCCGATCATGATCACGTCCGGGTCCTGCCGCAGGATGGCGCGCAGGGCCTTGGCGAAGGTCAGGTCGATCTTGGCGTTGACCTGGGTCTGGCCCACGCCGGCGAGCTCGTACTCGACCGGGTCTTCCACCGTCATGATGTTGTTGCGGCTGGCGTCCATGCGCTGCAGAGCGGCATAGAGCGTGGTGCTCTTGCCCGAGCCGGTGGGGCCGGTCACCAGGATGATCCCGTGCGGCTGCTCGATGAGCTTCTCGAAGCGCGACAGCGTGTCGCCCTTCATGCCAACCGCTTCCAGCGTGAGGCGGCTCTCGTTCTTGTCCAGAAGGCGCAGCACGGCGCGCTCGCCGTGCGCGCTGGGCAGCGTGGACACGCGCACGTCCACCGCGCGGGTGCCGATGCGCAGCGAAATGCGGCCGTCCTGCGGCAGGCGTTTTTCGGCGATGTCCAGGTCGGCCATGATCTTCAGGCGCGAGATGAGCGCCGCGTGCAGCGCGCGGTTGGGCTGCACCACTTCGCGCAGCGTGCCGTCGATGCGAAAGCGCACGCTGGACGTGCGCTCATAGGGCTCGATGTGGATGTCGCTGGCGCCGTCGCGCGCCGCCTGCGTGAGCAGCGCGTTGAGCATGCGGATGATGGGCGCGTCGCCGGCCGATTCCAGCAAGTCCTCCACCGCCGGCAGCTCTTGCATCATGCGCGAGAGGTCGGCGTCGCTCTGTACCTCGCTCACCACCGCGGCGGCGTTCGATTCGCCCTGGGCGTAGGCGGCGCTGATGCGCTGTGCCAGCTCGCCCGCAGGCAGGGGCTCGAAGGCGCCTATCTTGTACTTGCGCAGCACCTCGCCCAGCCCGCTCCTGGCCGGCGACTGCGGCATCCACAGGGTGAGCGAGTCGTCGTCGGCCTGTTCGAGCAGCAACTGCTGGCTGCGGGCAAAGGCGTAGGGCAGCGGATAACGCATGGGCCGATTGTCCTCAGGGCAGTTCGCGTCCGGAAGCCGGATCGGCGGTGGGCGGCAGCGAGCCCTTGAGCGGGCTGGGCGTCGCCGGGGTGTCCAGCGGCGCGATGGGCGGCGGAATCAGCCGCGTGCCCTGGATGGGGGTGCCCGACTTCGACTTCTCGGCCATCGACGGCGGCACCGGCGCCAGGGTGGGTGGCGGCGGCTGCACGGCCGGCAGCATCGGTGCTTCCTTCACGCTGTTCAGGAAGATGTTCTCGGTGGGCTGGTTGCGCGACTGGATCGAGCGGATCGCCTCGTAGCGGTCGTAGGTCAGCGCGTCGCCGGTACTGGTGTCGCGCACCACCACCGGGCGCAGGAAGATCATCAGGTTGGTCTTCTTGCGCGTTCTCGATTCGTTGCGGAACAGCGCACCCACCACCGGGATGTCGCCTGCCAGCGGGATCTTGTCGACGTTCGTGCTGTATTCGTCCTGCAGCAAGCCGCCCAGCACGATGATGCTGCCGTCGTCCACCACCACGTTCGATTCGACCGAGCGCTTGTTGGTGGTCGGGCCGTACTGGTTGGTCAGGGTGCCGGCCTGGATGGTCGAGACCTCCTGGAAGACCTGCATCTTGACCGTGTTGTCCTCGTTGATGGTCGGCCGCACGCGCAGCGTCAGGCCCACGTCCTTGCGCTCGACGGTCGTGAAGGGGTTGACCGTGTTGGTGGCGCTGCCGGTGTTGGTGTACTGGCCGGTCGGGAACGGCACGTTCTGGCCGATGATGATCTTGGCTTCCTCGTTGTCCAGCGTCAGCAGGTTTGGCGTGGACAGCACGTTGGCGTCGTCGTTGGTCTGCAGGAAGTTGGCCAGGAAGCCCAGCACGGTCTGCCCTGCAATGGTGACGGTATTGGCGACGTTCAGGCCCTGGGGCAGG
>JAFECZ010000559.1 GCA_018241905.1 Pseudomonadota bacterium | reverse complement strand
GACCGAGGCACGAATGGTCAGCACGTTGTCGTGCGCGTTCGTGATCTTCACGTTGGCGGTGCTCAGGGCATTGAGCAACTGCGACTGTGCCTGCGCACCGCCGCCGGCCAGGGGCTTCTTCAGCGCCGTGACCAGCTCGCCCAGCGTGGCGAAGATGTCGGTGCCGGCATTGCGCGCGGTGGACACGTCGAAGCTGTCGCCGTCGGCCGGCTTGCCGCTGATGCTCATCGACAGGCCGCCGAAGGTGATGGGCGTACCCTCGACATAGGCGCCGGTGGTGACCACGGTGGGCGGCGTGTCCTTGGTCTGCACGCTGTAGTTGCCGCCGGCAAAGCTGATGGTGAAGTCCTTGCCGTAGCCGGCGGCGGTGGCGTCCGTCACGCTCACCGTGCCGAACACGCCGGTGCCGGTGTTGGCCGCCGAGCCGGCGGCCACATAGCCGGCCCCGCCCTGCACCGACTGGAACACGCTGCGCCCGTCGTCGGTGGTGGGCATCTGGCGGGCCACGTCCACCTGCATCAGGCGCTGGCCCTGGTCGCCCAGGTACTGGTAGCCGCCGCCGGCCTGCAGCGCAAAGGGCGCGGTGGCGCTCTTGAAGCCGGCGAAGATGAACTGGCCGTTGCCGTCGTCCGAATTGGCCAGGCCCACGAGCTGGTCCAGGTTGCTCTGGATGGTGGTGGCCAGCGACGCGCGGTCGGCATCGCTGAGCGTGCCGTTGCCCGCCTGCACCGTCAGCGTCTTGAGGTTCTGCAGGACCGACACCACGTTCTGCAGCGCATCGTCCTCGCGCGAGAGCATGCCGGTGGCCTGCGAACGGCTGGCCGCGTACTGCGCGCCCTCGGACAAGGACTGGCTCACGCCCAGCGCACGCGCGGCGCCCACCGGGTCGTCCGACGGCGTGAGGATGTTGCGGCCGGTGGCCACCTTCTGCTGAATGCGGAACAGGTTGAGCTGCTGCGAGCCCATGGCCGACTGGCTCTGGTCGTAGAAGGTCTGGGTGCTGATGCGCATCATGACTCCTTGATTCGTGTGTGCGTGGCGTCCGCCTTCAGCGGATGCCGAGGATGGCGTCGAACATGGCCTGCGCGGTCTGGATCACCTTGGCGTTGGCCTGGTACATCTGCTGGTACATCAGCAGGTTGCCGGTTTCCTCGTCCTGGTTCACGCCGGAGATGGCCTGCTGGCTGGCGCGGATCTGCGTGGCCAGGCTGTCTTGGGTCTTGCTGGCCACCTGCACTTCCATGGCGCGGTTGCCCACTTCGCTCACCAGTTGCGCGTAGGCGCCGTTGAAGGTGGTGCTGCCGCCGGCCATGGCGGCCTGGCGCTGCAGCGCGCCCAGCAGCAGCGCATTGCTGCCGTCCGACACGCCGGCAACGTTCTTCGAGATGGTGAAGCTGTCGCCCTGCGCCGGCGAACCCTTGAGCGTGACGCCGATGCCGTCGAAGCTGATGGCCGCGCCTGCGGTGTAGGGCACCGGCGTGCCGGCCGAATAGGTGGTCTGGGTGCCGTCGGCGGCGGTCACGGTCACGGCCGCGCCGGCCGGGAAGCCCGACAGGGTGTTGCCCGCGGCGTCGTAGGCCAGTGTGACGTTGGTCGCCAGCGGCGTGCCGGCGTAACCCGCACCGATGGTGGCGCTGCTGATCGAGCCGGTGCCCATGTTGCCGGCGGCAGTGCCGGTGACGACGGGCGAGGCCGCAGCCACCTTGGCCGGGTCGCGCACCAGCACGTCCGTATCGCGCGCGCCGGTGCGGGTGGGCTGCACCAGGAAGGAATCGCCCGCGGCGGCGGTGCCGCTGGCGGCATCGAGCCGCACGCCGTCGAAATCGATGGGAAAGCCGCTGGAATTGGCCACCACCTGGTTGTCCGACATGCGGGTGACGATGTAGGTGGGCGTGCCCGCCACGTCTTTCACCTGCACCTTGTAGTCGCTGGTGGTGAGGCTGCCCGCGTCGGTGATGCTGGCGCCCAGTTGCAGGTCGCCCGTGTTGTGGGTGTTGGCGAACACGCCGGGCTGGGCCACGCTGAAGAAGTCCTGCCCCAGCATGCCGTTCAGGTCCGCCCCCAGCTTGTGCTGAGCATTGAAGGTGTCGCCCAGCGCGATGGCCAGGCGGCCGACCGCGTTCTGCGTGGGCGTGAGCGTCTCGGCGCGGAAAGCCATGAGACCGCCCAGCGAGCCGCCGGTGAACACGCTGTCGGCCACTTCCACGCGGTTGCCGGCGGGGCCGGCGATGGCGATGGACTTGCGTGTCGGGTCGGCCGCCGAAGTCACCGCCGCCACCTCGGCAGCGCGGTCGCCCAGCACCAGCGACTGGCCGTTGCCGATGAAGACGTTGTACTTGCCGCCCTCCGTTTCCAGCACCTTCACGTCCACGATCTTGCTCAGCTCGCTCACCAGCTGGTCGCGCTGGTCCATCAGGTCGTTGGGCGGCTGGCCGCCGGCCATGGCGCCGAGCTGGCTGATCTGCTGGTTGAGGTTGGCGATCTGCGTGGCGTAGGTGTTGATCTGGCCTGCGCTGCCGGTGATCTGGTCGTTCACCGACGAATTCATGTCCGTCAGGTACTGGTCGGTGCTGCGGAACTTGTTGGCCAGGGCCTGCGCCGAGCTGATGAGCTGCTGTCGCGCCGCCGGGTCGGACGGCGTGTTGGCCACGCCCTGCACGCTGTCGAAGAAGCCTTGCAGCAGCGGCTGCAGGCCCGAGGCGCGGTCGGCCAGCAGCGAGTCGATGCGGTTGATCTGCGAGGCGTAGGTGGACAGCGCCGAGGCGGATGAATCGGCCGACGCCAGTTGCGCCGTCAGGTAGCGGTCGTAGCTGCGGGTGACGGTGGTGACCACCGCGCCGGTGCCGAAGAAGCCCGCGCCGGTGGCGTTGGGCGTGGCGGTGCTGACCTGGGCCACCTGGCGGCTGTAGCCCAGCGTGTAGACGTTGGCCGTGTTGTGGGCCGTGGTCACCAGCGCGGCACGCGCCACGTTGAGACCGCTCAGGCCGGTGAGGAACAAGTTTCCGGACATGGTTCTTCGGGAAGGATGTTGGGGTTTGACTTCAAGTGGGATATCGGCAGGCCGGCGCGAATCTGAAGGGCTGCGCCGGCCTTGTCATCGCCCGGGCCCTCAGGCCGCCTGCAGGCGGAACACGCTCACCGCCTGCACCAGGCCGCCGGCCTGCTCCTGCAGCGAGGCCGCTGCTGCCGCAGCCTCTTCCACCAGCGCCGCGTTCTGCTGCGTCACCTGGTCCATCTGCGTGATCG
>JAFECZ010000558.1 GCA_018241905.1 Pseudomonadota bacterium | reverse complement strand
AAGGGCCATGTGGGCGACTCGGAAGGCGGCGTGGGCATCCTGGTGGGCGACAAGCCGGCCAAGTCCGGTGCGGACGACCCGTGGAAGCCCGAGGCCCACAACCTGGTCAACAACGGCATCTACCGCTTCGCGCGCGACCCCACCCCCAACGCCGACACCGTGCTCGTGGCCACGCTCACCGGCCTGTACCAGCGGCCCGCGGCGCACGCTGGCGAGGTCAACTGGGACCACCCGACCGGCACGCCCTTTGCCACGCTCGAGAAGCCGTGCACCGACATCCTCTGGACGGCCGCCAACGGCAGCACGCCGGCGCGCTGCTGGGTGTGGGTGCAGGACGGCCCCGACTTCGGCCTCTGGGTGCGCGACAACGGCGCCGCCAATTTCAAGAAGGTGACGGTCGATGCGGCCTCGGGCCTGGCGTATGTGGCATTGCGCGGCTCGCTGGCCGCGTCGAACCCGCCGACGCAGGTGTGGGTGCTCAACGACAACGGCAACGTCGGCACCGCCGGCCTGTTCCGCGTCACCAACCCGGCCAGCGGCACCGACCCGGTGGCGCACGGCGTGGTGGGCGTGCCCAACGTGCTGCGCGACCAGGGCTACTACGACATCGCCATCGCGGTCGATCCCAACAATGCCGACCGCGTGGTGCTGGGCGGCTGCTTCATGGAGGACGTGCAGCAAGACGGCAAGCAGGTGCAATACAACGCCGCGATCATCGTGGCCGACGTGGCACCCAACCCCGGCAATGCCGGCATCCTCACCTACGGCCAACCCAACCCCTACCGGCTCATCGGCCTGGGCGCGCATGCGGACGTGCATGCGCTGGCCTTCAGCAACGCCGGCACCTCGCTGTGGACCGGCTGCGATGGCGGCGTGTTCCGCAGCGACCGGCCCGACCGCCCCGCCGGCTTCTATCCGCGCAACAACGGCCTGACCATCAGCGAGAGCAACTTCGTGGCCTGCCACCCCATGGCCGAGGGCCACCTGCTCAGCGGCCTGCAAGACAACGGCACCGTGCAGCGCATGTCCAGCGGCGTGTGGAAGATGAAGTACATGGGCGACGGCGGCGGCATCGCCCTGAATGCGGCCAATCCCAGCCAGTCGCTGGCGCAGTACGTGCAAGGCAACTGGAATCGCGACCCCACCGGCGGCACGGGCCCGCTGATCCGCGGCAAGCTGGTGATCCTTTCCGAGCGCGACGGCTCGGCCTTCTATTCGATGCCGGCCAACATCGCCAACACGCGCAGCGCGCCGGCCGCGGGCATGCCGGCCAGGTTCAGCCAGACCCTGATCGGCACATGGCGCCTGTGGTACTCGGACGACTTCGGCAAGAAGTGGGTCACGCTGCCCACCGGCACCGACCCGCTGGCCGGCATGACCGCCAAGCCGCCGGTCATGAACACCGCGCAGGACAGCGTGGGCAGCCTGATCACCACCTGCCGCTGGCAGAGCCCCGACGTGGCCTGGGTGCTGTGCGACCACCGCATCCGCCGCTATGCGCGCGCCGCCGGCGTGCCCAACGGCGCGGGCCCGGGCGTGTGGGCGATGCAGAGCGTGGTGCCCATCGGCTACACGCCGCCACCCACCCCGCCCGGCGTTCCGCCCAGTGCCGCGCCGGAAGAAGAGGGCAAGGCCAAGAAGCGCACGCCGGCGCCGCCACCTCCGCCGCCCGGAGCCCCGCCCGCGCCGCCCTTGCCCATCTCGCTGCTCGACTCGGAGGTGTGGACCGACCTGGCGCCCAACCTCGACCCCCCGCCAGCGGCGGACCAGCCGCCGGCACAGCACGGCGCGCTGGGTGCGGTGTACGTGGGCTGCATCGGGCATCGGACCATGCCCAACACCGACACGCTGTTCTGGTTCGACGGCACCGACAAGTGGTACCCCACCGGCCTGCATGCGGTGGTGCCGGCGCCGGTGCTGGCCATTGCCTGCCGGCCGGAGCTTCCGATGGAGGTTTGGGTGGGCACCACCGTGGGCGTGTGGCAAGGCCAGCGCACCGACCACGGCGCCGACGCGCCGAGCTGGACCTGGACGCAGCGGGTCAACGGCCTGCCCGAGGCGGCTGTGGAAGACCTGGCCTTCCACAGCTACAACGGCGTGACCCTGCTGCGCGCCGCCATTGCCGCGCGCGGCGTGTGGGAGCTGCGGCTGGACAACACGACCGCGGCCGACCTGAGCTTCCTGCGCATCCACGAGGACGACCTGCGCTATGCCGCCCCGCCGTTCATCACGCCGCAACCGGCCACCGGCCCCAAGCGCGTGCTGAAAAAGCGCGACCTGGCCACCGACCGATCGTGGCACGCCAGCCCCGACATCCGCCCGCGCAAGGCGCCCGAAGCGGTGCCGTCACCCGCGACGCTGCCGTGGCGGCGCGATCCGTTCCGCGGCAGGAAGGAGCAGCTGCGCCGCTTCCAGGCCGCGATGCGCGCCCACACCCACGACCCGCGCATCGTGGCCAACGGCATCTGGGACGTGTACTTCAGCGAAGTGCTGCGCGACCACGGCGCGCCGGTGCTGGCCGTGCCGGCCAAGGGCCCGCCAGCGCCGATGCCCGCGCTGAGCGTGGCGCGCATCGACAAGACCTTCTGGGACCAGCACATGACGCCGCCCTTCGATGTGCACGAGGCCTGGGACACCGCCACGCCCACCGAGGCCGACCTGTACGAGCTCACGCCCGACATCCCGGAAGGCGACGCGGGCCACACCTCGTTCAGCCTGTTGCGCGGGCCGCTGAAGGTCGAGGTGGTGGTGCAGCACCGCGGCGCGCCGCGAAGCGGATCGGATGTGCGCGTGACGCTGCTGCAGTGGATCGACCCCAAGACCACCGACCGCGCCCGGATCAACAAGCCCAGGACCTGGTTCACCGACCCGGTGCCGTGGACTGCGGCCGTGAACGAGGTGCTGAACTCGGCCGGCGGCACGACCGCGCAGCCGCTCGGGCCGGGCTGGAGCTTCGTGGGCACCACCGATGCCACGCGCCGCCAGTCGCCGGCCGGGACGCTGGACGCCACGCACGCGGGCGTCGTCAGCTTCGACCTGGACACCGGCACGCTGGATCACAACACCGTGATCCTGCTGGTGGCGGTGATCCGCGCCGGCGGCGACATCGCGCTCGCGCCGCTCGCGCTGGAGGAAATGGCGTTGACGCGGCCCGAGGTGGCGGTGCGCTCCATGCACGTGACCCGCTTCTGACAACGACGAGGCAAGGAAGGAGGCCCGCCATGGCAACGGTCAGGAAGATCTGCTCGCC
>JAFECZ010000557.1 GCA_018241905.1 Pseudomonadota bacterium | reverse complement strand
GGCGACCGAGGTAGTCGCCTGCCTAAAAATCGTCTCGTTTGCCGCCGACTCGTCGACGATGCTGAACTTGGTCCCGCGCTCGCTGACCAGCACAACCTCTTTGTAGGGCTCAGCACGCCGGTATGCCCTAACGAACGCAATGGACCAGAAGGCGAACCAAGCCACAAGGACCAGGACTCCGATGCGCTTGATGTTGCGCTTCACTTCGGGGGATAACGTTGTCTTAAGCCTCATGCATTTCTCGTTGAGCGCGCGGCAGCTCCTTCTGGACAGACGGGCCTGGGGCAACTTCGAATCTCGCGCGCTGCCGAAGACTTCGAATCCCCACGGTTGGCTCGGTTCCCCGGCGAACCGAATATCGGCAATCTGAAGGACGGTCGCCGCCGCAGGTGTGCAAGCGCCTTGAACTCGACGAGACCTATTTCGCCATGGGCGTTCGTCCCGGACGAGACGCTAGCCGCGGATGCGGTTGAGCCGTTCACATTTGCAGCAGTTCACGGGCCGATGATCGATCTCACTACTACTGGTTGATTCGGCACCCGTCTCAGACTTTATTGACATGTCTCAGACTCTGTTGGCATGTCTCGGACTCCATTGGCAAGGAACCCCAGCATCCGGATGCTGCGGCTGAGCGCGGATTGCGTGAGATGCAACTGCTCGGCGGCACCACTGAACGAGTTGGTTTCCGCAACGGCGAGCAGGTGTTCGAACTGCCTCAAGTTCATGCGTTCATGCAGACCCTGCCTCTCGGGATGAGTGATTTTTCTAGAAGCCAGAAAAATTATGCATTCGACAAATAGTAGGACTCTTCCTACATTCCGCCGATTCCACAGGTCTCCTACCGTTCGACAGGAAGTGACGAGAACGTGTCCCATGCATGGCTAAAGAATCTCCGGGCGTCGTTGGCCATTCTCCTGCTGGCTGCTGGGGCCGCTGCAGCCGATCCCTTTCCTTCGAAGCCGGTCGTGATGACGGTGGCTTATCCGGCAGGCGGCCTCTCGGATGCAATTGCGCGGGTGGTGAGCAACCCGCTTTCCAGGCGGCTCGGTCAGCCCGGGCCACGACTTCAACGGTCGGAGATTGCCGAACGGGGCGGCCTGCGGGGCCCTTCTGGCGCAGCGGTGCTTGGCCAGGGTTGGGCGCCGTGCGGCTGAAAGCCCCCGTGCCATGTACAACCGTTGGAGCACCTCCCACATCGCCGCTCGACACCGCGCGGAGTTCTGGCGAGCGGCGAGCCAGGAGGCCCGCACGCCGATCACGCCGCACATTCCCAGGGTCGAGAGTTTTGACGCGGTATTGACCAGCCGCGGTCTGGACAGCCTGGCGCTCAATCACGTGCAGGTATTGAACACCGGCCACGACGTCGAGAGCACCGACAGGGACCTCGTGCGCAGCGAGGTGCCCTGCGTGTTTGTGGACCTCTACCTGTCCGGGCGCGCGATGGTTACCCAGCAGGGCGATCAGCTTGTCGCCACGCCCGGCGAACCATTTCTGATCGACGGGCGCGGGACGTACCGTCTCAACCACGCGGATCCGGTGAACATGCTGGCCCTGGCCGTGCCCTATGCGGCGCTGGGTATCCACGCATCCGCTGTAGACCGCCTGGTCGCTCGCCAGCTACCCCGGCGCGCATCGCTCCAACTGCTGGTGGCCCAAATGCAAACGCTCAATCTGTGGCCCCATGCGCTCGAAGCCGATGAGTCGTGCCGGATCTCGGATCTGCTGGTGGGGACGCTCCAAGCCTTGCTGCTGCCCGACAGTGCCGACGTGTCGACAAGCGCGAGGATGCGAAGGGGCTTTCTTCGGCGTCGCGTACAGCAGATCATCGTGCAGCAGTACGCCGATGCCACCTTGAGTCCAGCCGCGGTTGCGCACCAGATGGGCGTGTCCGTGCGAACCTTGCACGCGCACTTGGCGCAAGACGGCACCAGCTTTGGTGCCGAACTGATGGACTACCGGCTCCAACGGGCCTATGCGATGTTGTGCGGTGCACGGCAGAGCATGAGTACCATCATGGACGTTTCCGCCCGTTGCGGCTTTAGCTCCCCAGCTCATTTCTCGAGGCGATTCCGCGAGCGCTACGGCACGTCGCCGGGCGCACTGCGGCGACAGGACCGATGACGGTGTTCGCATCGCCGCCGACAGGACTATCAAATCGCTCGACCGAGCGCTCGCAAGCGGCCGGTCCGATCGGCATCAATGAGTTGATCGTCAGGTTGAACGAAGCGATGAGCCGGAAAAAAGGACCAATCACACGCGTCAGCGCGAGCCTTCCCGAAGCAAGGGGTGTCGGTGGCCGATGCGATCTGCACTCGGGCCTGGTCCGAATCGCTGTTGCAGTGGCCGTCAAGATCGCTGCACTGTCAGGCAGATCCCCTGCATATAAATGCCCAAGAGTTGCCAGTTCGAGGTTATGAGACCTGATGCAGGGGACCGTCCGATAGGGCGGCAAGTGTCGGGGCTGAAGCGCAGGAGGAGTTCGGATGACTGTCGCACATATTCGGCAAGCGATTGAAGGTGTTGCGGGGTTCTTCACCAAGCACCCGGAAAAGGCGCTGTCTACCGACACGGCTGCCGTCGCCACCATCGAGGATGGCCTTCGCTGCAGGGCCGTGGGATCGAATGGTGCGATCCTGGTGACGGACATGCCGAAGGGTATCGGGGGTGGCGGCGCGGCGCCCACGCCGGGGTGGTATCTGCGTGCTGCGCTTGCGACGTGCGACGCGACTGTCATTGCCCTGCGCGCGGCGCAATTGGGCATCGTCCTCAGCCAGTTGGAAGTGACCGTTGACAGCGTCTCGGACGATCGAGGGATCCTTGGACTTGGCGATGACATCCCCGCCGGTCCTCAAAGCATGCGTGTTCGCGTGCTGATCGCGGCCGAGGGCGTTGCCCCCGAGATGCTCTGCCATATCGTTGAGTGGGCTGTATCCCACTCTCCGGTCGCAGATGCCGTGCGCAGGGCGATACCTTCGATCATGGAAATCAGTATTGCCTGATCCGCGATCGCGCGAGCTGCCGGCATGGAAAACCACCGTACTGATCACCATCGAATCGAGGACTGGGACGTCTTCGTCTGCGTGGGATGGGATGTGCTCGAGCGCGCGTATGTGGGCAGGGCTGAGCTGTACCTGAACGGCGGCTTCCGATGCCGCATCGGACTGAGGCGTGATTTCGAAACAATTGACGACGCGGCCAATTCTCTAGAACGAAGCAGTCGGTCCTTCATCGAGGACTGGAAGCAGCGAGAGCA
>JAFECZ010000556.1 GCA_018241905.1 Pseudomonadota bacterium | reverse complement strand
CGCGCGAATGGGTCAACCGCCGCGTGCCCGCGCAGGTGCCCTCCGCGTTGCTGGCCGTGCTGACGACCGTGGCGGTCACGCTCGTGGGTGCGCTGCTGGCAGCCACGCAGCCGTGGCGTACCCCGCCGGCCGATGCGCTGGCCTGGATCGCCGGCGCCGCCGCCTTCACCGCGCTGGGCAACTACGCCGTCATCGCAGCGACCCGCCGCGCCGACCTGTCAGCGGTTGCGCCCTTTCGGTACAGCGCCATCGTGTGGGCGCTGCTGCTGGGCTACCTACTGTGGGGCGACACGCCCGATCGAACGGGCTGGTTCGGCATCCTCCTCATCGCGGGCAGCGGCGCCATCATGCTGCGGGCGCTCGGCACCCCCCCGCCGCAGGCCCCAACCAGCAAGCATGCGCCGCCAAGGCACTAGGCGAATCGATCGCCTGCTCTCGGGCTCCTCGACTGGGCCTCGAGCCTCTCCAAGTTCGTCCGAAGCGACGTGCGTTCCCATGTGGACGATGGTCTCCAGGCGCCCATTTTCCGAACGCTCGTTACACATGGTCAGCCGTCCCTCCACACCGTCCTGCGCGGAGACTCGGTGCGCTTGGCGACGTCGAACTGAGACCGCGGGCTGAAATTGAGGTGCCTGCCGTAAGCATGGAGGGTCAACGTGATGGCCGTCGTGTCGTTGGCCACGCTGTGAATGGCGCCGCTCGGCATTGCAAGCACATCGCCGGCCTCGACGACCTGTTGCCCGACGCGCTCGAGCTCGGCGTAGCCGGCGCGCGCCCCGTCGTCCACGCGTCGCCAGAAGACGTTCCTCTCCGGACCATCGACTCCTGCCACTACGGCCCAGGTTCCATGGTTGTGCGGCGGGGTCTCGCGACCGGGGAGCCAGCACACGGCGACGATGGCGAGCGTGTGGTCGGGCTCTTCATGCAGCAGATGCACACCATTTCCCTGCGATTCCAACGCCTCGTAGTGGCGCGGCAGCAGCCACTCCCTGGACGCGGCGAGCTCTGCCACCAGGGGTTTGACGCGCGCGAGGATCTCCGGTTCGCCCGTCGCATTCAGCGTGATGTTGCGCAGATCGAGGAGGAAGCGCTGGAGTAGGCTCATGCCATCCGCTGTTGCCATGGTGGAGTCCTCACAAGGGCGGGGCAAAGTATGAAGGCCGCCCGAGCCGTTGCCAACCTACCGAACGGCCGATGGCCCTCCGTTTCGGCATCACGGAACTGTTTCATTTCGATGCCGCCCTGCCGCGACGCAGGGCTGCGCTACTGGCCCACGACCGACGGGCAGAATGCGGGCCAGAACCCGAACGTTCGTCGATGACGCGCAATCCGCTCGTAAGCAGACCCTCGAATCGGTCAGAATCCTTGCCAAGCAACCAAGGGCGGACCAGCGTCTGATGATGTTAGGCCGCCGCCTCCAACGTCACGGCGCACAACCCGGCTCCCCACAATACGTTAGGCCTCGCAAGGCTGCATGTTCTATGTCATCCGAGTTCTTTTCACCCGCGCTGGCCGTCGCGCTCACGGCCTACACCGTCGGCGTCGCGAGCCCTGGCCCCAGCAATATGGCCATCATGGCAACCGCCATGTCGCGGGGACGGCGCCAAGCGCTGGCATTGGCATCTGGCGTTGTTTGCGGCTCACTCATGTGGGGCCTGGCTGCGGCGCTCGGGCTCTCGACTCTCATGCGCACGTACTCGTGGGCGCTGGTCGCTCTCAAGGTTCTGGGCGGCTTGTACCTGCTCTTGCTCTCCTGGAAGGCGGCTCGGGCGACCTTCGCGCCGCACGCGCCAGGACTCAACATCCGTATCGGCAGCAGCACAAAGTGGCGCGCATTCACCGGCGGCTTGGGCATGCATCTCACAAATCCGAAGGCAATTTTCGTCTGGCTGTCTATCGTCGCACTCGCGCTCCCGCCTGGCGCAAGCCGTGACCAGGCCCTTGGCGTCGTTGCGTCCTGCGCCTTCATCGGCGCCTCAGTCTTCTTTGGGTACGCCTTGGCTTTTTCAACGGCGGTTGCTCGTGCCATCTACTCCAGTGGTCACAGGTGGTTCAACGCAACGCTCTCAGCAGTGTTCGCCATAGCGGGCGTCCGGCTCTTGCTATCGCGCAGCGCAGCCTAACCCTTCGCTCGTGGCTCGGCATCGCCTGCCTGCCGGAGTTCGCGGCGCGTGATGCCTTGGCCATGGGAAGCCTTCGCCGGGTGCTTGAAGAACACACCGAAGTCAGGTTGACGACGTTTCGCATCCTATGGCCTTCGGGGAAGTATCCTTCGCCGAAACTGCGGGCGTTTATTGACTTCCTCGCCGAGGCATCTTCAGCGGCTCACGGCCATCAACGGACCTCCCCTGATGAATACGACGTCCTCTGACCAATCCATGAGCATACGGAGGGCGACACGTGACGACGCCTCCGCCATCAGCGCATTGATTCTTTCGCTCGCGCACCATTTCCTCTTGCATGCCGACGGCTCAGGCGCAGACGCCTTTCTGCTGGCCCTCGGGCCTGCGGGCATCGAGCGCAACATCGCCGCCACGGAGCTTGACTACTACGTCGGTATGGTCGGAAGCCAAATGGCCGGCGTTGTTGCTGTTCGCCATACGACGCACCTATTCCATCTCTTCGTTGGCCACGCGTTCCAGAGGAGAGGTGTTGCGAGGGCGCTCTGGTCTCATGTAAAGGCGGTCTATGAATGGCCCTCCGCATCAGCGCCGACGACCGTCAACTCGACGCCGTTCGCACTGTCGTTCTACGAACGCATCGGATTTCAGGCCACAGGCCCTCGTGTCGAGACCAACGGCATTGCTTTTATTCCGATGCAGCTCGCGCAAGCTTGACAGACCGCGGCCGCCTCGGCGCAACTCAAACGTCCTTACCCGATCTGGAACTCCGAGAGGCGACCGCCTGCAGCCGGGCCAGGACCGGACATTCCGGTAGCCTTCGTGGTTGTAACCGACAGCGGGTTCAGCTGGCGAGGGGCTGCCGCTGATTGATGCGCGCGCTCCAGCTTTGCGGCGAGGGAACCGGATGTTTGTCGTTGTTTCATCGACTTTGACAATATTCATTGTCGATGACATAAGATGAAAGTGTCCCCCGAAAGCTCTCCTCGACCCCTGGCACTACCCGCGGCCTGCCCTAGCAGAGGCATACCTGCGTGAGTTCGAGCTCGGGCTCCAGTCGGCCAAGGGCGTATTCGCCAAGCGCCGCATGAGCAAGACCGAGTTCTTGAACAAGGACCTGCTGCCCGCCGCCCAG
>JAFECZ010000555.1 GCA_018241905.1 Pseudomonadota bacterium | reverse complement strand
GGTGGTGGCGTCCACCGCCTCGGTCTTGGCAATGTTCTTGTAGAGGTTGTAGCGCTTGAGCTTGTTGTCGGGGTTGGTGACCCGGTCGAAGTTGACCTTGACGGCCTGCGCGTTGAAGTCGGTGCCGTCGTGGAACTTGATGCCGCTCTTGAGCTTGAAGGTGTAGACCAGGCCGTCCTTGCTGACGGTGTAGCTGTCGGCCAGCACGGGCACCATCTTCATGTCCTTGTCGAAGCCGTACAGGCCTTGGTAGAAGGACTTGGCCACCGCCTGCGACAGCGTGTCGTTGGCGTCGTAGGGGTCGGTGGTGGTGAAGTTGGACTGCACGGCCACCACGATGTCCTTGCCGGCCGCTTGCGCCGCCAGGGCGATGCCCGCCAGCGCGAGCGCTGCGGCGATTCGGGTGAGGGGCTTGTTCATGCACTGACTCCTTCTTTGGATGATGTCGTTGAGTATGTGTGAGAGAGCGATCTCAGAAACCGGCTGCTATCGGGTGCTGCGCCACGAAATGGCCGGGGCCCACCTCCACCAGCGGGGGCGGGTCGGGCTCGTAGCCCACCGGACGGATCGCGCTGGGAATCTCCCCCTGAAGCAAGGTCCGATCCAGGTGGCGCCGCGTCGGGTCGGCCACTGGCACGGCCGCCATCAGGCGCTTGGTGTAGGCGTGCTGCGGGTTCTCGAACACGGCGCGGCGCGGGCCGATCTCCACGATCTGCCCCAGGTACATCACCGCCACGCGATGGCTCACGCGCTCCACCACCGCCATGTCGTGCGAGATGAAGATGAAGGCCACGCCCAGCTCGCGCTGCAGGTCGAGCATGAGGTTGACGATCTGCGCCTGGATGGACACGTCCAGCGCCGACACGGATTCGTCGGCCACCACCACCTTGGGGTTGAGCGCCAGCGCCCGCGCAATCGCGACGCGCTGGCGCTGCCCGCCCGAGAACTCGTGCGGATAGCGCTGCGCGTACTCGGGCGGCAGACCGACCTTCTCGAGCAGCCAGCGCACGCGCTCGCGTGCCTGCTCGCCGTCGGCCACGCCGTGCACCAGCAGCGGCTCCATGATGGAAAAGCCAACCGTGAGCCGCGGGTCGAGCGAGGCAAAAGGGTCCTGGAAGATGAACTGGATGTCGCGCCGCAGCGCGCGCACTTCGCTCTCGGGCAGCGAGAGGATCTCGCGGCCGCTGAACTCGATGCGCCCGCGCTGGCTCTCGACCAGGCGCAGCAGCGAGCGCCCGGTGGTGGACTTGCCGCAGCCCGACTCGCCCACCAGCGCCAGCGTTTCGCCGGCATGCAGGTCGAAGCTGACCTTTTCCACCGCGTGCACTTCGCGCGTGACTCGCCCGAAGAAGCCGCTGCGCAGCGGAAATCGCGTGACCAGGTCCGTCACCCGCAGCACGGGCGGCGTGTCCCGCTTCACGGTGTCCTGCCCCTGCGTCTGGACCGGCGCAGCCGCGTCGGCCGCATCGGTGCGCAGCAGCTCGAACTTAGCCGGCAGGTCGGTGCCGCGCATGGCGCCCAGGCGCGGCACTGCCGAAAGCAGCGCGCGCGTGTAGGGATGTTCCGGCGCGCTGAAGATCTGCATCGACGGCGCTTCTTCCGCCTTGTTGCCGCGATACATCACCAGCACGCGGTCGGCCACCTCGGCCACCACGCCCATGTCGTGCGTGATGAAGACCACGCCCATGTTCATCTCGCGCTGCAGCTCGCGGATGAGCTGCAGGATCTGCGCCTGGATGGTCACGTCCAGCGCGGTGGTGGGCTCGTCGGCAATCAGCAAGGAAGGGCGGCACGACAGCGCCATGGCGATCATCACGCGCTGGCGCATGCCGCCCGACAGCTGGTGCGGATAGCGGTCGAGCACGCTCTTCGCCTCGGGAATTCGCACCAGCTCCAGCATGCGCAGCGCCTCGGCACGCGCGGCGCTGCGGTCCTTGCCCTGGTGGATGGCCACCGCCTCGGCGATCTGGTCGCCGGCGGTGAACACCGGGTTGAGCGACGTCATCGGCTCCTGGAAGATCATCGCGATGTCGGCGCCGCGGATGGCGCGCATCGTCCCGTTGGATGCGCGCGCCAGGTCCAGCACCTCGCCGCTGCGGCGGCGAAAGGCCATGCGGCCGCTCGCGATGCGCCCGCTGCCCCATTCGACCAGCCGCATCAGCGACAGCGAGGTGACCGACTTGCCGGAGCCCGATTCGCCCACGATGGCCAGCGTCTCGCCGCGCTCGACGTGGAAGGACAGCGACTGCACCGCGACCACCGTGCGCTCTGACGTGGCGAAGCGCACCGTGAGGTCGTCGACCGCCAGCACGTGCCGCTCGGGCAGGTGCAGCGCAGTGGATGCGGGACGCGCGTCGGCTTGCAGGACAGCGGACATGTGGTGTGCGGCCTTTGAAAAAAAGATCAGCGATGGATGGCCGTAACGGGCGCTTCGGCGCCGCGGGCATGCCCACGGTACATGCCTTCGGTGTTGAAGACCAGGCTCAGGTGCCCCTGCCGGTCGACCGCGATCAGGCCGCCGGTGCCGCCGATCGCCGGCAGGCTGTGCATGACCACCGCCTCGCAGGCCTGCGCCAGCGACTGCCCGGCATAGCGCATGCGAGCGCACACGTCATGCGCGGCGGCCACGCGGATGAACATCTCGCCGCTGCCGGTGCACGAGACGGCGGCGCTGCGGTCGTCCGCGTAGGTGCCGGCGCCGATCAGCGGGGAATCGCCCACGCGGCCGACTCGCTTGTTGGTCATGCCGCCGGTGGAGGTGGCTGCCGCGAGGTGGCCTTGCGCGTCGAGCGCGACGGCGCCCACGGTGCCCATCTTGCGATCCTCGTCCAGCGGGGCCACGGGCTCGTTCTTGTTGCTGTCGAACTGGAAGGCGAGGGTGGCCGCGTCATGGTCCAGTGCGACCTTGCCGGCGTCGCGCACCCGGTGCAGCTGCGCGCGCCGTGCCTCGGTGGAGAAGTAGGCGGGCTCGACCATCTCCAGCCCCCTGTCGCGCGCAAAGGCCTCGGCGCCGGCGCCTGCGAGCAGCACATGCGCGCCGTCTTCCATCACCGCGCGGGCGGCCCGCACCGGGCGGCGGACATGGCTGATGCCGGCCACCGCACCGGCGCGCAGGTCGGCCCCGTCCATGACGGCGGCGTCCAGCTCGTGCGTTTCCTCGTGGGTGAAGACGGCGCCATGGCCCGCGTTGAAGAGCGGGCAGTCCTCCAGCATCTCCACGGCCAGGCACACGGCGTCGAGCGCCGGGCCGCCGGCCAGCAGCAGCT
>JAFECZ010000554.1 GCA_018241905.1 Pseudomonadota bacterium | reverse complement strand
GCCGAGGCGGGCGCAGGTGACTGAGCCGATTCTCCACCGAAGCGAAGTCGGTACTCCAAGGGAGCGACGCCCAGGTGTTTGGTAAACAACTTGCGAAGCGACTGCTCAGATGCAAACCCGACGCGTCCGGCGATCGATTTCAACGGAAGGTCGCCGTCCTCAAGCAAGCGTCGCGCCGCGTCCAGGCGGGCGAGTTCGACAAATTCGAGGGGTGATGATCCCGATTCTTTGCAGAACACGCGACGGAAATTTCGTTCACTCATGGACGCCCGCTGCGCCATCTCGGGGAGACTGAGTTGGCGATCCAGGTTGGAGAGAATCCAATCTTGGACCTTCTGGATGCCTGGATGACTGGTATGTTGACTCGCAAGGTGGACGCTGTATTGGGACTGACCACCGGGCCGCTTGAGATAGACGACCAGGTCTCGTGCGACCTCGAGCGCAATGTCGCGGCCGAAGTCTTCTTCCACGAGGGCCAAAGCCAGATCAATGCAGGCAGTTACCCCCGCCGAAGTCCACACCCGGCCAGACTTCACTTTCAGATAGATCGCGTCGGCCTCGACGTCAATCTGCGGGTACCGCTCGCCTAGAAGCCCTGCGACGCTCCAATGCGTCGTTGCCCGCTGCCCGTCGAGCAGGTGTGCAGCGGCGAAGAAGAAGCTTCCTGAGCAGAGCGCGACAAGCCGATCGATCTGTGGTGCGACCGTCGATAACCATTGCACGAGGTCCGTGTTCCCGGCGAGTGCGCGCTCGATCTCGCGCGCCCCAACCACGATCGCGATGTCAGGGACAGGGCCGTCAAAGACGCCCTTGGTGGCGGTCAAAGACATCAGCATGTCCGAGGGCACGATGCCGGCGCGTGTTGAGGCAATGGCAAGCTCGTAGCCACGGGGTCGGCCCTGTCGCGCCAAGTGGACGTTGGCGTACTCGAAGACACTCATCGTCCCGATCGCCTCGAGCGCCTTGAACCCAGGGTAAACGACGATGTCGACGCGACGTGCGGTGTAGCGGTGGGAGCTTTTCATTTGATCAGGGCTACTCATTCGGCCAAGTTGAGTTCCATATCGGCCATCTGCGCAGATTTGACGTGTGCTGACCTGCTTGGCGAAATACATTCTCCCTCGTCCAGGCAGCTCGCGCGTCCGTGCAAGTCACGCGACTTTACGACCAGTGGGAACCAGCCGGTACTGCAAAACTTCACCTTCACCCAAAGAGTCAAACTATGAAATCTCGTGCCGCTGTTGCCTTCGAAGCTGGCAAGCCCCTGCAGATCGTGGAGATCGACGTTGCTCCGCCCAGGAAGGGCGAGGTACTGGTCAAGATTACCCACACCGGTGTATGCCACACCGATGCGTTCACCTTGAGCGGTGACGACCCCGAAGGACTTTTCCCCGCGGTCCTCGGCCATGAGGGCGCCGGCATTGTCGTGGAGGTGGGTGAAGGCGTGACCAGCGTGGGCCCTGGCGATCACGTCATCCCTCTTTACACTGCGGAGTGCGGCGAGTGCCTGTTCTGCAAGTCCGGAAAAACCAACCTCTGTGTGTCGGTGCGCGCGACGCAGGGCAAGGGTGTGATGCCGGACGGAACGACGCGCTTCTCGTACAACGGTCAGCCGCTGTACCACTACATGGGGTGCTCGACGTTCAGTGAGTACACGGTCGTCGCGGAAGTTTCACTCGCAAAGATCAGCGCTAGAGCGAACCCTGAGCACGTCTGTCTCCTGGGATGCGGTGTCACAACCGGGCTGGGCGCCGTAAAGAACACCGCCAACGTTCAGCCGGGTGACTCCGTGGCAGTGTTCGGCCTTGGTGGCATCGGCCTGGCTGTGATTCAGGGCGCAAAGTTGGCGAATGCAGGTCGCATCATCGCCGTTGACACCAATCCTTCGAAGTTTGACTTGGCTCGCACCTTCGGCGCAACGGATTTTGTCAACCCGAAGGACCACGACAAGCCAATCCAGCAAGTCATCGTTGAGATGACCGGTTGGGGTGTCGATCACTCGTTCGAGTGCATTGGCAATGTACAGGTGATGCGTGCTGCCCTGGAGTGCGCGCATCGCGGGTGGGGGCAATCCATCGTGATTGGCGTCGCCGGCGCGGGCAAGGAAATCTCCACCCGACCGTTCCAACTTGTCACTGGGCGCGTCTGGAAGGGGTCCGCTTTTGGCGGGGTGAAGGGCCGTTCGCAGCTTCCGGGCATGGTGGAGGACGCAATGGCCGAACGCATCAAGCTTGCGCCGTTTGTCACGCACACGATGCCGCTCACCGGAATCAACGAGGCGTTCGACTTGATGCACGAAGGCAAGTCGATCCGTTCAGTCGTGCACTTCTAACAACCCTTCCAAAAATGGAGTCATCTATGAGCTTGTCCATCCATCCGAGCGTTGATCGCGGCCCCTCCAAGGGAGCCGATGGTTTCGCGGGCGGGACGCTTCGCTGTCATTGCTCAAAGAGGCCTGTCGAAGTCAAAGTCGATTCACAGGTTCTTTTCAATCATGCCTGTGGCTGTACCAAGTGCTGGAAGCCGGAAGGCGCGGTCTTCTCCGTAGTTGGTGTCGTTCCCCGCGACAAGCTGACCGTATGGGCGAACGGTGAGAAGCTTAAGGTCGTCGACGACAAGGCTGTGATTCAACGGTACGCATGTACTGCTTGCGGCACCCACCTTTTTGGTCGCATCGAGAACAAGGACCACGCATTCTTCGGCTTGGACTTTATTCATACGGAGTTGTCCAAGGACGACGGGTGGGAAGGTCCTGGTTTTGCGGCCTTTGTCTCCTCCATCATTGAAAGCGGGACACCGCCGTCGAAGATGGATGAAGTCCGGGCGACGCTGCGGGCGAAGGGTCTAGAGCCGTTTGATGCACTCAATCCGCCGCTCATGGATGCGCTCGCCACGCAGACGGCGAAGCTCAAAGGGACCTATCGCGAGGCGTGACTCGCCACCTGGCGTAGGAAGCACGCGGCAAGTGCCGCCAGAGACTCTTGGCAATTGCCTCGCACCGTGCCTTCGGTGCAGTCATGAGGCAGGATTCTCGGAAGGTTTCGGTGGGCGTTGGGCTTGCCGCCGTGCGTGCGCGGCGCCCAGGGTGGCATCGGCGCGGCGCAGGAGTCCAACTGGCCCGTCCACCGACGGAAGAACTTTGGCGCATCGACCAGCGCGCAGGTCAGCCAAGCGTCGTATTCGCCAGGGTTCAAGCAGACCAGAATCCAGGCTTGGCCTAGGAAGCGTTGCTCATCGATCACGGTAAATAGGACGCTTCAGGGTAAGCGCG
>JAFECZ010000553.1 GCA_018241905.1 Pseudomonadota bacterium | reverse complement strand
CCCGGCGCCGGACGTTGCCATGGCCACGCTCGAAGACCACAGCCATCCGGCGTGGCAGCGCATCAAGGCCGAGGAACTGCTGGCGCAGCAACTCTCGCAAATGCAGGCGCGCGGCGAGCGTGCGGCCCAGCGAGCGCCTGTTCTTGCCCCGCTCGCGCAGAAGGATTCGCTGGTCGAGCAGTTGCTGGCCGTTCTGCCCTTTGCCCTCACCGGCGCCCAGCGCCGCGTGGTCGAGGAAATTGGCCGCGACCTGGCGAAGATGGTGCCGATGCACCGCCTGCTGCAAGGGGATGTGGGCTCGGGCAAGACGGTGGTTGCCGCGCTGGCTGCCGCGCTGTGCATCGACGCGGGCTACCAGTGCGCGTTGATGGCCCCCACCGAAATCCTGGCCTCGCAGCACTTCGGCAAGCTGGTCGGCTGGCTCGACCCGCTGCTCGAGCGCCGCGGCCTGCGCGTGGCGTGGCTGACCGGAAGCCAGAAGAAGAAGGAGCGCGACACGATGGAGGCAGCGCTCGAAAGCGGCGAGGCGGCGCTGGTCATCGGCACGCATGCAGTCATTTCCGAGAAGGTGCGCTTCAAGAACCTGGCGCTGGCCATCGTGGACGAGCAGCACCGCTTCGGCGTGGCGCAGCGGCTGGCCTTGCGCGGCAAGGCGAAAGGCGGCCAGGAGCCGCATCTGCTGATGATGAGCGCCACGCCGATTCCCCGCACCCTGGCCATGAGCTACTACGCCGACCTGGACGTGTCCACGCTGGACGAACTGCCACCGGGCCGCACGCCCGTGGTGACCAAGCTGGTGGCCGACCACCGGCGCGACGAAGTCATCGAGCGAATCCAGTCGCAGCTCGAGCAGGGTCGCCAGGTGTATTGGGTCTGCCCGCTCATCGAGGAGAGCGAGGCCGTCGACCTGCGCAATGCCACCGCGACGCGCGACGAACTGGCCGACGTGCTGGGTGACGCGGTGAAGGTAGGCTTGCTGCACTCGCGCATGCCCACGGCCGAGAAGTCGCAGGTGATGGCGCAGTTCGGCACCGGCCAGTTGCACGTGCTGGTAAGCACCACCGTCATCGAGGTGGGCGTGGACGTGCCCAATGCCTCGCTCATGGTGATCGAGCACGCCGAGCGCTTCGGCCTGTCTCAGCTGCACCAACTGCGCGGGCGGGTGGGGCGCGGCGCCGCCGCTTCTGCCTGCGTGCTGCTCTACTCGCCCAACGAGGGCGGCCGGGTCGGCGAGGCGGCGCGCGCGCGGCTGCGCGCCATGGCCGAAACCGGCGACGGCTTCGAGATCGCCCGCCGCGACCTGGAGATCCGCGGCCCCGGCGAATTTCTGGGCGCCCGCCAGTCCGGTGCGCCGCTGCTTCGCTTTGCCGACCTGGCCACCGACACCCGCCTGCTGGAGTGGGCGCGCGAGCTCGCGCCGCGCATGCTCGAGTCGTACCCGCTTCTTGCGCAGCGCCACATCGACCGTTGGCTGGGCAGCCGCTCCGAGTACCTCAAGGCCTGAAATTCCCGCAGGGCTTCGGTGCTGCGCATAATTGACGCAAGCTATGACCCTGACCGAACTCAAATACATCGTTGCGGTAGCCCGCGAGCGGCATTTCGGCAAGGCTGCAGAAGCCTGCTTTGTTTCTCAGCCCACCCTGTCGGTGGCCATCAAGAAGCTGGAAGACGAGCTGGAGGTCAAGCTCTTCGAGCGCAGCGCAGGCGAAGTCACCGTCACGCCGCTGGGCGAACAGATCGTGCAGCAGGCGCAAAGCGTGCTCGACCAGGCCGCCAGCATCAAGGAGATCGCCAAGCGCGGCAAGGATCCGCTGGCCGGCCCGCTGAAGCTGGGCGTGATCTACACCATCGGCCCGTACCTGCTGCCCGACCTGGTGCGCCAGAACATCGCGCGCACGCCGCAAATGCCGCTGATGCTGCAGGAGAACTTCACCGCCAAGCTGCTGGACATGCTGCGCGCGGGCGAGATCGACGCTGCCATCATGGCCGAACCCTTTCCCGATGCGGGCCTGGCCATTGCGCCGCTGTACGACGAGCCCTTCATGGCCGCACTGCCTTCGCACCACCCGCTGGCGCAGAAGGAGTCGGTCACGTCGGACGAACTCAAGAGCGAGACCATGCTGCTGCTGGGCACGGGCCATTGCTTTCGCGACCACGTGCTCGAGGTCTGCCCCGAGTTCGCGCGCTTTTCCAGCAATGCCGAGGGCATCCGCAAGAGCTTCGAAGGCTCGTCGCTGGAGACGATCAAGCACATGGTGGCCTCGGGCATGGGCGTGACGCTGGTGCCGCGCCTGTCGGTTCCGCAAGAGGCGCTCAAGGCCAAGCCCAAGGCCCGCCGTGAGCCCGAAGCCCTGGTGCGGTATTTGCCGGTGCGCGACGCCGAAGGCCGCGAGCCGCCCACGCGCCGCGTGGTACTGGCCTGGCGGCGCAGCTTCACGCGCTACGAGGCTATCGCGGCGCTGCGCAACGCCATCTACGCATGCGAGCTGCAAGGGGTCCAGCGCCTCTCGTAAACGCCTTCGCGCGCAAGCGGCGTGCATGCATCGCGGCGATAGCCGGGAGTTGTTGCACATGCCCGCATCGGCTCCTACAGTTAGTGCGCATCTAGCAAGCCAACCATTCAAGAAGGGACCGCCTCGTCATGGCCAAAGCAAAAGCGAAGTCTTCCGTGTCCAAGTCGCCCGCTGCATCCGCCGGCAAGGTGCCGGCCAAGGGCGGCACCCGCGTGGCACAGGAGTCGGGCAGCCGCAGTGCGCCGATCATCAACATCGGGATCGATCGCGAGGACCGCGCCGCCATTGCCGAGGGACTTTCGCGCGTGCTGGCCGACACCTACACGCTGTACCTGACCACGCACAACTTCCACTGGAACGTGACCGGTCCGCACTTCAATTCGCTGCACGCCATGTTCATGCAGCAGTACACCGAGCTGTGGGGCGCGACCGACGTGCTGGCCGAGCGCATTCGCGCGCTGGGCCACTACGCGCCGGGTTCCTATGCCGAGTTCGCCAAGATCTCCACCGTGCCCGATGTGCCGCAGCACCCGCCCAAGGCCATGGAAATGGTGCGCATCCTGGTCAAGGGCCACGAAACGGTGTCGCGCATTGCGCGCGAATTCATCCCCGTGGCGGAGCAGGCTGGCGACGACCCGACCGCCGACATGCTGACGGCCCGCTGCACCGTGCACGACCAGACCGCCTGGATGTTGCGTTCACTGCTGGCGGATTGAGACTTGTCCCTGTCGATGCCAGCGGCCGCAGGCCGCGAAAAGCCCGTGCCG
>JAFECZ010000552.1 GCA_018241905.1 Pseudomonadota bacterium | reverse complement strand
AACGTGAAGCATGCACCGAACAGCAGCACCAGCGGGATGTTGTAGGTCAGGAAGCCGAAGCACAGGCCGGCCGCGCAAGCCAGGCCGGCGCCGATGGTCAGCACGCGCTTGCGGCGGAAGTGGTAGCCGCAGTAGGACGCCGCCAGTGCGCCGAACAGGCTGCCGCTTTGCATCACCATGGTGAACAGCAGGCTCTTGGAGATGGTGTAGCCCTGCGAGATCAGGATGGTGGGCATCAGCGTGAGCACCGAGATCTGCGCGCCGTAGGTCATCGAGACCGCCACGCCCAGCGCCACCGTGCAGCGGCCCAGGCGGCCGCGGAAGACATCCGCCAGGCGGACCTTGGCGCGCGGCGCCTCGCTCTGCGTCTGCGCATTGACGTACTGCGTCGGTGCGCCGTCGAGCTTGCCGAGCTTGCCCGAGGCCAGGATCGACAGCACGCGGTTGGCTTCGTCCACGCGGCCCTTGGACAGCAGGAAGCGCGGCGTCTCCGGAATGAAGCGGCGATAGAACACCACGAACACCGCCGGGATCACCAGGCAGCCGAACAGCCAGCGCCAGTTGTCCGGTCCCGGGAACATGGCGAACACCGCCAGGCCGAAAGCCGGGGCCAGCATGTTGCCGAAGCCGCCGCTGCCCACGCTGACCAGGCCCACCGCGGTACCGCGGAAGCGCGTGGAGCACAGCTCGGCCAGCATGGTCACGGCGATCGAGATCTCGCCGCCCAGGCCGATGCCGACGATGAAGCGGCCCGCCGCCAGCACCCCGTAGTTGGGCGCCAGCGCGCAGATGATGGCGCCCAGCGTGAACAGCAGCAGGTTGGCGCTGAGCATGGCTCGGCGGCCGTAGTGGTCGGCAATGAAGCCCGAGCCGATGCGCCCGAGCGCGGCGGCGCTGAAGGTCAGCGTGTTGAGAAAGCCGATCTGCGCCACCGAGATGCCCCACTGCTCGCGCAGCAGGGGCCCGACCAGGCCGACCGCGTTCTGCTCGAACACGTCGAACATCACGCCCAGCATGATCATGAAGATGATCTTCTTGTGCGAGGCCGTTACGCCGATGCCGTCCATGGCCTTGTCGAGCTCGCGCTGCTGCGGCGATCCCGACGACTGGATAGTCACTTCTGCACTCATGTTGTCTCCTACTTTCTAGTGCTCCAAATGGTGATTCGATCAAGGCCTGCCGCTGCGCCCCGTTCTTCGGCGGGGCTGCGGCGGCAGGCCTGCGATCCGTGCGTTATCGATTGACCAGCTTGGCCGGAATGGTCCAGATGGCGAAGGCGCCCAGCACCAGCATCGCGGCGATGAAGTAGTAGGCGCTGTTGCTGCTCTGGGTCACGTCGCGCAGGTAGCCCACCAGGTAGCCGCTGGTGAAGCCGGCGAGGTTGCCGATGGCGTTGCTCATGGCAACCGCGGTGGCCAGGGCCGCGCCGCTCAGGAAGGCCGAGGGCAGCGACCAGAACAGCGGCGAGCAGGTCAGGATGCCGGCGGCGGCAATCGACAGGAACACCAGCGACAGGGCGGTGCTGTGGATGATCCAGGGCAGCGCCAGGAAGCCCACCGCACCCATCAGGCACGGAATGATCAGGTGCCAGCGGCGTTCACGGTGCTTGTCGGCGCTGCGGCCGAAGAAGTACATCGCCACGATGGCCGCCATGTAGGGGATCGCGCTCAGGAAGCCGATGGTCAGCGGATCGCCAACGCCGGTGGACTTGATGAAGGTGGGCAGCCACAGCGTGATGCCGTACTGGCCCGACACATAGCAGAAGCAGATCAGGCTGATGAGCCAGATGCGGGGGTCGGTGAAGACCTTGGCGACCGACACGTGCGCGTCCACGCCCTGGTTTTCCTGCGCCTTGGCCTGCTCGAGCACGCGCTTCTCATCGTCGGTCAGCCACTTGGCCTTGCTGATGGAGCTGTCGAGGTAGTAGAAGCAGAAGAAGCCCAGCAGCACGGCAGGCACGGCCTCGATCAGGAACATCCACTGCCAGCCGGCCCAGCCGCCCACGCCGGCCATGCCGGTGAGCAGCAGGCCCGACAAGGGGTTGCCGATGATGCCCGACATGGGCGAGCCCATGCAGTAGATCGCCATGACCTTGGCGCGCCGGTGCGAGGGGTACCAGGTGGTCAGGTAGTACACGATGCCGGGCGTGAAGCCGGCTTCGGCCAGGCCCAGCAGGAAGCGCAGGGTATAGAAGGCCGTGGGTGTCTCCACGAACGCGAAGCATGCCGACAGCACGCCCCACGTCACCATGATCCGCCCGATCCAGACCTTGGCACCGAACTTGTGCAGCATCAGGTTGCTGGGCACTTCGAACAGGAAGTAGCCGATGAAGAAAATGCCTGCGCCCAGGCCGTAGACCGTTTCGCTGAAGCCCAGGTCCTGCGACATCTGGAGCTTGGCAAAGCCCACGTTGATGCGATCGAGGTAGGCGATCAGAAAGCACAGCATGAGAAAGGGCACGAGGCGCCAGCTCACCTTGCGGTAGACCTGGTCCTCGTATGTGCTTGCCGTTGTTCCGGCCTGCAGAGTTGCTTCCACGGATGTCTCCTTCTAGGGGTTTGTTATGTGCGGCGCTGCGCAAGCCACCCGAGTCGCGCGGACGCCGCAAGTCGTGCGATGCGGGGAGGGCCGCGCAGCGGCCTTGGAGGTTTTGGATGTCAGGCGGCAGCCCGCAGCGGCAGCGGCGTGGCGTGGGCGGCGAGGTAGTCCATGGCGGCGGCAACGCCGCTGGCGGCAATCGGCACGCCCGAGATCTTCAGGCCCATCTCGCAGCCGGTCAGTGCGCCGGTCAGCGTGAGGTCGTTGCAGTCGCCCAGGTGGCCGATGCGGAACATGCGGCCCTTGACCTTGCCAAGACCAGCCCCCAGCGACATGTTGAAGCGGTCGTAGATGTTGCGGCGCACCACGTCGGCGTCGACGCCCTCGGGCATCATCACGCCGGTGAGCACCGGGCTGTAGACGGCCGCGTCGGCGCACTGGATCTCCAGGCCCCAGGCGCGCACCGCGCGGCGGCAGGCCTCGCCCAGGCGCTGGTGGCGTGCAAAGACGTTGTCCAGGCCCTCTTCGAGAATCATGTCCAGCGCTTCGGACAGGCCGTAGAGCAGGTTCGTGTTGGGCGTGTAGGGCCAGTAGCCCGACTGGTTCATCGCGATGATTTCTTCCCAGCCCCAGAACGCGCGCGGCAGCTTGGCGCTCTTGGAAGCCTCGATGGCCTTGGGCGACACCGCGTTGAAGCTGATGCCCGGCGGCAGCATCAGGCCCTTCTGCGAGCCGCTGACCG
>JAFECZ010000551.1 GCA_018241905.1 Pseudomonadota bacterium | reverse complement strand
GCGCTTGTGCCGCTGACCGCCCCCAGGGCCATCCAGGTCGCGCCGTTGTCCGTGCTGTACCACCAACTGCCGCTTCCCGTGGAGGCCGCGGTAATGGCAATGCCCCGCACGGCGTTGGCGTCTGCATCACTCACGCCACCGACCAGGCTGCTGACCAGGGTGCCCGCCCCCACGGCCCCACCTGCCGGAGATGGCGCATCCTCGGCCTGCGTCATCGTCAGGTTGGTGTCGGCCAGCACCGGCGCGTCGTTGAGCTCCACCACGTTGACCGTCGTCACCGCCACGGCGGAGTCGGAAACGCCGTCGTTGACCGTGGTGTTGATGATCCGAGGAGTCGTGCCAGGCGCATCGGTGGTGTTGGAGAAAGTCACCGCGCGGATGGCTGCGGCGTAGTTTGCCAACGTGGAACTACCGCTGAGCCGCACGGTGATCTGCCCCGGCACCGACGAATCCACCACGGCAGTAATTCCCGCGGGCAATCCGCTCGCCGCCAGAACATCGCCCGCCTGCGCATTGGTCAGCACAATGGTGGCCGACTGCAGGTTGGCATTGTCGGCATCGATCACGCTGTTCGTCGTGGCTGCAATGGCCACGGCCGTGCCGTTTTCCGTGTAGGTGGTGGTGTAGTCGGCGCCGGCGGGCGAATCGACGTAACCAATGGCCGACACGGCGCCAATGGAGATCCAGTCGCCGTTGACGCTGGGTGCGCTGTAGGTGAAGACCAAGTCCCCGTTGGCAGTCACGTTGGCCGGCAAGTCGATCCCGATCGTCACGAACACACCGTTGGTCAAAGTGGTCACACTGCCACTGGCCCCGTTGAAGTATTCGATGATCCCGGTGGTACTGGCCGCCGCGCCGGTAACCAGACGCGCATAGGCCACGCCGCCCACGCTGATCACCAGGGTGGAAGACCCGGTGGCACTCTTGACGGACCAGCCAGCCCACACGCTCAGGTGCGTTGCCCCGGAAGCGGCCTGGCCGACATCCCAGCCGGTGATGGTCTGCGTCAGCGTGGCCGACGTGGTACTTGCAAATCTGTAGGTGCTGTTGACGGTGGCGCCGCCGTCGGAGCCGTTGCCGCTGGCGGTCCACCCCGCGGTCGTGGGGGTCGTGCCGCCGCCAAAATTCCCATTGACGATCCGCTCGGATGTGCTCCGGGTGGAGTTCAGATCCACCGCCGGTGCATCGTTGACAGCCGTGACGTTGACCACAGCCGTGGCCACCACGGAAAGCGCACCGCCGTCATTCACCTGGACGTTGATGTTGCGTGCGCCCGCGGTCGGATTTTGCGAATCCGCCGAGTACCGGATCCGGCTCAGCGCAGTCTGGTAGTCGGCGATGCTCGCCGAACCTGTCAAGGTCAAGGTGAAGGTGCTGGCGTTGTAGCTGGTGCGAATCGACCCGGGCAGGCCGCCTGCAGCGGTCAGCACGTCGCCAGTCTGGCCGTTGGTGATGACCACGGTGGCCGAGGCCATGTTGCCGCCATCGGCATCCGTGAGCGAAACCGACGGCGCGATGGCAACGGGTGCGCTGCCCTCTGCATAGGCGGCGGTACTGCCTGTGCCGGCCGCGGTCGTGTCGAGGTCGACCACGGGAGGCGCCATCAGGTGATCCCACTCGGGCGCCTGCAGTGCGGCAGTTTCGATGGGGCCTTGCTGCCACTCCAGGGTCCAGTTGCCGCCCAAGCGCTGCGCGCCGGTATCGTCGGTGGATGCGGCCACGTCCGCCGCAGTGAGCGTGGCCAGCACCTGAACCGCCTCCTGGCCCACGGCGCCTGCCGCGAAGTCGCAGCCGTAGATCAGGATGTCGCCGTTGGCGCTCAAGGCGCGGCCGATGGCAACCAGCGCATCGCGGTATTCGCCCAGCATGTGCTGCGTGTCAAGGGTTGCGCTGCCCAGTTGCAGTTGCCCGTCGCTGCCGTGGCTGAGGATGTGGATGGCGGCAATGTCGCTGCGCCCCTGCAGCGTCTGGGCCATGAACTGCACGCCGTCCACGCCCGCCTCGATGAAGTGCACCTCCGCGCCGGCCGGCACGTCCAGCGCCAATTGCTGTGCGTCGGCAACCGAGCGGTCGATGAAGTACACCTGCACCGGCGCCGCCTCGGCGCCGGCTTGCGGCGCAGGCTTGTCGGTTGCCTTCTCCTGCTGGATGGCGCCAAGTGCATCGATCAAGGCCGCATGGGTGTCATGCACCTCGGGCGCTGCTGGCGCGGAGGGGGCCGCCTGGGCCACCTCTTGCGTTGTCTTCGCCGCCGCTGCATCGAGCAGAACGCGCGGCTCCAATGCTTGCAGGCACAGCCGTGCGGTCGGCGCAGTTGCCGTCAACGCCATTGAAGGCTTTCCTCCCCTGGACGCCTTGGCCTTTTTCAGCTTCATCTTCTTCTCTCCTCGCATTCAACAGATCGGGAATGCAGTGGCAGGTTCTTGCGACCGGTCCGCTTCATCGAAACCTTCATCAGGCGCCACGACACGTTCTTCGCCGCTGGCCTGCACATGCATCACGCACCCGCTTCCCGCACAAGAACATGCGAAACCCTGCGCAGCATCCGCAGCCCCAGGCTCTGGGGCTTGCCACGGATCTGCATCTCGCCTCGGATCTCGGTGAGCGGCAACACCTCGCCCGCATCCTCGATGGAGGCCGTGACTTCGAACGCCGCCTGCTCCGGAAGCGCCTTGCCTTCATGCGGCCGCGCCGCCAGCGGTCCGCCGAAAGTGGAGGCCAGCACCCAGTTGTCGAGCCGCTCGGACGCCGCCGCACCGATGCGTACAACCTCGATCCGGCGAGCGTCCTGCAGGTGCAACTCATCCACGAAGCGGCCTGCATCGCCGCCGTCGATGCGCCGCAGGTCTTCGGCATCGACATAGCCGCGCGCCTGCAGCGCTCCGGGCTGGGCGACAAGCGCCAGGCGTGTTTTCTCGTCGATCCAGCGCCCGGGCGACATCTCGCTCGTGAGCTCGACGACCACACCGTCGATGGGCGCGCGCACTGCCAGGCGCGAACGCTCGCGTTCGTACCCGCTGATGCGGTCGGCCTCCAGGCGCAATTCGCGCGAAAGCACCAGGCTCGCGGACAGATCCTTGTCGTCGGCGGTACGGCGGTTCAGGCGCTCCTGGATCAGGCGCTGCCGCTCCCGGGCGTTCTGCAACTGCTGCTCGATCTCGGGGGCCCTGAGCTCGATGAGCACCTGCCCCGCACGCACCGGATCGCCCTGGCGCACGCGCAGTCCATCGATCTGTGCCGGTCGCGGCGCGAACGCCGGCGCCTGCTGGGTTGCCGTGAGC
>JAFECZ010000550.1 GCA_018241905.1 Pseudomonadota bacterium | reverse complement strand
GCGGCTGGATGCGGTAGAGGCAGTCGTCGGTGAAGAACTCGGGCCACTGGTCCCAGTTGCCGGCGCTGATCGCGCTGGCGTAGCGGGCGTAGAGCTGGTTCAGCTCGAAGAAGTCCTGGAAGCTGATGTCTTTTTCCATTCAAGCCTCCATGACCTTGCGCCAGTACTCGTACATGCCGCGGATCAGCGTCTCGGTCACCATGTGGTCGGTGTCGCCCACCTCGCGCCCGCCGAGTTCGGCCAGGGTGCGGTGGTAGGGCTTCTGCTCGAAGCCCTTTTGCGACAGCTCGATCACCTCGCCGTCGTCGGCCGACACGAAGCCGGCGGGCCCGAACAGGTTGGCCTGGCGCAGGCGCCGGCGCGTCATTTCCTCGCTGTCGTCCTCGAAGCCGAAGTGCGTCCACACGAAATCGAAGGTGCCCGGCCCGCTGGGCTGGATGTGGCGGGTCGACACGCTGTTGACCTGCTGCTGGAAGATCACGCTGGGGAACAGCGTCATCATCACCGCCGAGGGGCCCTTCCACCAAGGCTCGGGCACGATGTCCAGGAAGCGGTCGTCGTTGAGCTGCATGCTCTCCTTGAAGCTGGACACCTGCGTGACCTGCTCGGCCTTGCCGCTGGCGCCGCGCGTGGAAATCATGGCGGCGTGGCGGTGGTGGCTGTCCATCTTCAGCTCCGACTTGTTGTCGGCGCGCCAGAGCCCGAAGGTGACGAACCATGTGTGCAGCAGGCCCGGGTGGTACGGGTCCTTGATGTTCTCCTGCATTAGCTTCCAGTTGCCCGGAATGCGCTGGCGGTTGTAGCCCAGGATGGTGAGCTTGCGGCCGTTGAAGAGCCGGTCGAAGTAGCCCAGGATGGCCGGGCCCATGTAGTCCTCCAGCGACTCCACCTCGTGGTCGAAGGATGCGAACACCACGCCGCCGCGCGTGGCCACCTTCAGCTGCGTGAGGCCGTGCTCGGCCGGCTTGAAATCCGCCGGCATGCCACCGTTGACCTTGCCGTCCTGCTTGACGCCGCGGCGGAAGGGCACGCCCTGCAGGTCGCCCTTGAGCGTGTAGTTCCACTGGTGGTAGGGGCAGGTGAAGCCGCCGTCCTTCCTGTTGCCGTGGCGCTCGCGGCAGAACTGCATGCCGCGGTGCGCGCACACGTTCTCCACCACGCGGATCTCGCCCTCGGCGTCGCGCACCATGATCACCGAGCGCTCGCCCACCACGGTGCGCTTGAAGTCGCCGGGGTTGGGCACTTCGGCCTCCAGGCCGACATAGCACCAGTGGCCCTTGTAGAAGAAGCGCTCCAGCTCGCGCCGATGCTGGTCGGCCTCGGTGTAGGCCATGAAGGGAATGCGGCTGGTGCCCTGGCTTTCCCAGCGGATCGCCTGGGGAAAGACCGCTTGGGGGTCGTTCATTTCTTTGTCTCCTGCGCCGGCGCGGGGTGCGGCGCGCTTGTCGCTGCGCGATGATGGCCGCGAGGCCTTTATCGATCAATAGAATGTTGGCAATAACATGTATTGATTTTCGGGATGTGAAGAGGCGCCATGGAGCTCAAGGACATCGACCTGAACCTGCTGGTGGTCTTCCAGCAGCTGCTGCTGGACCGGCGCGTGTCCACCGTCGCCACCAGCCTGGGCTTGTCGCAGCCGGGCGTGAGCAATGCGCTGGCGCGGCTGCGCAAGCTGACGGGCGACGCGCTGTTCCTGCGCACGCCTGCCGGCATGCAGCCCACGCCCTTTGCGCAGCAGCTGGCCGAGCCCACCGCGCGGGCGCTTCAGGTGATCCACGAGGCGCTCAACCAGAAGTCCAGCTTCGACCCCGCGACATCCAGGCGCGCCTTTACCGTGGGCATGACCGACATCGGCGAGATCTACTTCCTGCCCCGGCTCATGAAGGAGCTGGCGCAGGTGGCGCCCGGCGTGTCGCTCAGCACGGTGCGCAATGCGGCCGTGAACCTGCAGGACGAGATGGCGTCGGGCCACGTGGACCTGGCGCTGGGCCTGCTGCCGCAGCTCAAGGCGGGCTACTTCCAGCGGCAGCTCTTCAAGCAGCACTACGTGTGCATGTTCCGGCGCGGGCATCCGCTGGACCGCAGGAAGAAGGAGATGACGCTGCGCGAGTTCAGCGCCGCCGACCACGTGGTGGTGGTGGCCGAGGGCACGGGCCACGGGCAGGCCGACGACATGCTGCGCCGCCGCAAGGTCGTGCGCAAGGTGGTGCTGACCGTGCCGCACTACGTGGCGGTGGGCCACATCCTGAGCGGCTCGGACCTGGTCGCCACCGTGCCCGAGCGGCTGGCGCAGGCGCTGGAAAAGCCTTTCGGCCTGGCCTATGTGCGGCACCCGGCGCGCCTGCCGGAGATCGGCATCAACCTGTTCTGGCATGGCCGCTACCACCGCGACCCGGGCATCGAGTGGCTGCGCTCGCTCATCGTCGAGCTGCACGGCGAAGGCGCAGCCCCGCGCAAGGCACCCTAGGAATTACCCGCAATCTGAATCGAAGGCGAAGGCGCTGCGCCGCGCCTTCTCCCCCTCGACAGAGCGCAGGAACGGCCCGCGCGCGATGGAACAGGCTGGCCTTGTTCGAGGTCAAATGTCCCATTGACAGTACATTGGAACGGGACAACCATCGCGGCCCATGTCCCAGATGCCGTTGCCCAAGTACCACCAGATCTACCTGGTGCTGCGCGAGCAGATCGAGGAAGGCCGCTTCGATGACGGCCTGCCGGGCGAGCTTGCGCTGATCGACCAGTTCGGCGTGGCGCGCGTCACGGTGCGGCGCGCGCTTCAGCGGCTGGCGGAAGAAGGGCTCATCTCGCGCAACCCCGGCCGGCGCACCAGGCCGGTGCCGCCGCCCCCGCCCGAATCGCGCGGCCCCGACGGCACGCAGCGCGCCAACCTGCACGGCCTGCTCGAGAACCTGGTCACCATGGGCCTGCGCACCTCTGTGAAGGTGGTGGACGTGGCCACCGTGTCGGCCTCCACACAGGTGGCCGAGGCGCTCAGGCTCGAACTGGGCGACCCGGTGCAGAAGGCGGTGCGCGTGCGCTCCACGCGCGAAGGGCCGCTGTCGCACATCACCACCTACGTGCCGGCTCACCTGGCGCGCAGCTTCGGGCGGCGCGAGCTCACCAAGAAGCCCATCCTGGTGCTGCTGGAGCAGGCGGGCGTGAAGGTGGGTCGCGCGCACCAGACCATCTCGGCCAGGCTGGCAGACAACGTGCTCGCGCAGCACCTCGATGTCGCCGTCGGCTCGGCCCTGCTGGCCGTGCGGCGCCTGATCTACGACGAGGACGAGCGGCCCGTG
>JAFECZ010000054.1 GCA_018241905.1 Pseudomonadota bacterium | reverse complement strand
GCCTTCCGATCAGGGCCGTGCACGATAAGCTTGCCAATCATGCTGTCGTAGTAAGGAGGGATGAGAGCCCCTACATGCATGGCGCTATCCAGCCGCAATCCGGCAGCCCCAAGATTGAAGGTCCAATCCGTCAGTCGACCAGGGCACGGCAAGAAGTCGCGACGCGGATCCTCAGCCAGGATTCGCAACTCCACCGCGTGCCCGGAGAAATGAATGTCATCCTGCGTCAGTGGAAGCTTTTCCTCGGAGGCCACCCTGAGTTGCAACTGGACCAGGTCCACGCCGCATAGCATCTCGGATACCGGATGCTCAACCTGTATTCGCGCATTGACCTCCATAAAGTAGAACTCATCGCGCTCTGGGTCATACAGGAACTCAACCGTGCCAGCGTTGCGATATGCGAGCGGCTTCAACAGGTCGACGGCGGCCTTGTGAATACGCTTGCGAGTCGCGTCCGAGAGAGTGGCGGCGGGGGCTTCCTCCATCATCTTTTGGTATCGGCGCTGTAACGTACAGTCCCGCTCTCCGAAATGAAGGACCTCTCCCTTACCATCTCCGAGGACTTGAACCTCGACATGGCGGGCACGCTCGACGAACCTCTCGAGGTATAGGGTCCCATCGCCGAATGCCTCAAAGGCCTCCTGCGACGATCGATCAAACGAATCCTCCAATTCCGCCGCACTTCGCGCTACTCGCATCCCCCGTCCTCCTCCGCCGGCAGATGCCTTGGTGATGACCGGGTATCCGATTCGTGCGGCGATTGCGAGAGCCTCCTCCGTCGTCGAGACCTTGTCGGTCCCCGTTACCATGGGGATGCCAGCCGAGGCGGCAAGACGACGCGCGGCGAGTTTGTCACCAACTGCCTCGATGGTTTCGGCACGTGGACCAATGAAGTTGATCCCCTCTTCTTCACACAGTCTTGCGAATGAGGCACGTTCAGACAGAAACCCGTACCCCGGATGCAGCGCGTCGCAGCCACTTGTTTTGGCTGCATGAACCAGGGCCGCTGCATTCAGATACGACTGGCGCGCTGGAGCCGGGCCGACGACGACGACCTTATCGGCCTCGGTTGCCGCCAGGCTGTCGCGATCGGCAGATGAGACGGCGAGAACGGATTCGATCCCGAGCGCGCGAGCCGCTCGTACTACCCGCAGCGCGATCTCTCCGCGGTTGGCGATAAACAATCGATGGATCACAGCGCACCGATCGTCAAGAGTCGACACGAACCAGGAACAGCGGTTGATCGAACTCAACCAACGCTCCATCATTCACGTAGATTTCGCGAACCTCCCCCTTGGTGCCTGCGACGAGGGGCGTGAAGAGTTTCATCACCTCAATCAGACAGACTTCCGTATCGTTGGTGACGCGTGATCCAACGTCCACGTAGCTAGGAGCACCAGGCTTGGGAGACCGGTAGAACGTGCCGAGGTTCGCCGCACGGACGAACACGTGCCCCGCTGGCGGGGTCGCACTGGCTGTTTGCAGCGACGCAACGCCCACAGCAGAGTCGCTCTTGGTGAGGGCCGGCGCTGGTGTGGGGGCGGCAACGGGTGCAGATGCTGCAGCGGGCCGTGGTACGCCTGCGCCGTCCGCGCGCGGCGCCCATGCCTGACGCACCCCGCTCGCGTTCTTGGAAAGCTGCAGCTCAAACTGGCCTGCAGCAATGCGCATATCTTGGGCGGTGCTTCGTTCGAAGGCCTCGATAAGAGCAGCGACATCATGAGGTTGGATGGTCAACACAGAATTTCCTTGATAGTTGGTGTGGAAGACATGCCTCGGCAAAAGCATCGGGAAAAAGCCAAATTGAGTGTGCGGATGTCACCGCGCGTTGGCTGCAGCAAGAAGCGGCGGAAGCACCGGATCGGCAACGATGAACTCGAGCCCATGGCGCAGAGCCGCCTGCACACCTGCATCAGTCGCTATTGCGCCGCCCTTGGCGCCCTTGAAATTGCCTGCTCGAAGGAGCCTGGAGAGGGCCGAATCAATCGTGGCCACATCGCAGGCTTCTTCGTCGGCCCCCAGGTCCAGAACGGTCGCTCCCGCTTCGTCGCCGGGACGAATCACGCGAAAGTTTGTCCGCTCGCTCGCCCAAGCAAGCAGCCGCGAGAGAATCGGGTCCCGGGTCTCGTCTGGTCTCTCGACAGGTAGAGCATCGGCAAAGATGGCGCCGCTCTGGCCGTCAACGGTGACGATCTTCGCCAGCAGACTGGCCAGTGCCCCCGATCCGCATCCCACCACACAGGGAACACCCAAAGACCGGCTGACTACTGCCGCGTGAGACGTGCTTCCGCCCTCTTCCGTAATCACGGCTGCCGCGCCGATCATTCCATGCAGGTCGTTCGGGCTAGTCGTCGGCCGGGCCAGCACTACTCGTTCACCGCGCCGAATTCGTTCTTCGGCCTCGTCGGCGTCGGCGACGACGACGCCAATGCCAACTCCGGGGCAAGCACCTTCGCCTCGCGCGGCCGGCGTCCGATCCGCCGTAACCAACTCGTTTAGAGTGGGGGCCAGCAATTGGCGCAACCGCTCCGATGAAATCCGCTTCAGTGCTGCGTCGGGTGAGATCCGCCCCTCATTGACGAGATCGACGCTCGTGCGCGCCGCTGCAAGCGGAGCGAGCTTGGCCGAACGAGACTGCAGGATGAAGAGCTGGCCATCTTCAACCGTGAACTCAATGTCCTGCACTTCCGAACCGGCATCTTCGAGCTTTCGCGAAGCATGCAGGAGTTCCGTGTGGGCTTCCGGCAAGACCTCACTCATCGCCTCGAGCGGCTGCGGGGTGAATCGGCCCGAAACAACGTCCTCCCCTTGTGCCCGCCGCAAAAACTCGCCGAAGGGCTGGGGTTGCCCGGAGAGAGGGTTTCGGCTGAAGAGCACCCCGGTACCGGAGCGTTCATTCAGATTGCCAAACACCATGGCCTGTACGGTGACAGCGGTTCCGAGATCGTGGGGAATTCCGTGATGCTCTCTGTAGCGCTTCGCGCGGCGCGAGTTCCACGACTGGAATACGGCTTCCACGGCGGCATGCAGTTGCTGGTATGGATCACTGGAAACCGAATACCCTTGATCTTCCAACGCTTGACGGATCAATTGCGGACTCGAGCCGCTGCCTTCGGCAAGATCGACCTTCAGGACGATGCTTGCGAACAGCTGCAGGAACCGGCGGTGTGTGTCCTCAGCGAATTCTGGATCTTGGCATTCCCGCGCGAGGGCCACCTTCGATTCATCGTTGATGCCGAGATTCAGAACGGTGTCCATCATGCCCGGCATCGAGACCGCCGAGCCGGATCGGACGGAGACAAGCAGCGGGCGCTCTCCTCCTCCAAAAGTGCGTCCACTCCGCTGCTCCAGGTGGCGGATGCCCAGCTTGATTTCCTCCAGAAGCGAGGGCCAAAGGGATCCTTCCTCGGCGTATCGAGCGTTCGTGGGTGCTGTGATCACGAACGCCGGAGGCACCCGCAGTCCAAGACTCATCATGTTGGCGATCGACCAAGCCTTGCCCCCTATGAGTGCACGATCCGGAAGGCACTCACCCGTAAGAAGAAGCGTCGAAGAAGATTCCTTTTGGCTTTTCATCTTTCCTATTCCTTACGCTGCTCGCCCAACAGACAAAGCAAGTCCTCGTGCAGTTCGAACCACACGGTGTGGTAGCTCTCGATCTTTGCGTCGCTTACCCACTCGATCTCGCCGGACTCTGCCTTTTCGAGTGCCTCCTCAAGCTTGTCCAGGTAGATTCCAATCCGAGGGAGGACCTTGGCGAGTGCGGTAAGGACCTTTTCGGCGTTGGAATGAAGCTTGGCCAGTCGTTTGAGAATTTGCTCGTCGTACGCCTCATCGCTGTGATCGTTGGGAACCAACTTTCCACCGATCTTCAGCGTCTGCCAATCGGTAATTAGCGTCTTCAGGTCGATGTTCACCTTCTCAAATGCTAGGTGCGCATCTCGAAACTCCTTGCTCGCTCGCAAGCTGGGATAGAAGCGGCCATAGTTCGAGTGCAACGACACACGTGCGGTTGGCGAAACCGAGAACTTGCCACCGACGTCGATGACAGTTCCCTTCGCGACGCCCTCGGTCAAGACAGCCTTAACGCGCTCCTCTGGAAGGCCCAGGAGCGACGCAATCGCGCCAGGCAAGGCGTACTTCTTGATTGCCAGCCCGTGAAGGACCAGATGTTGTTCGGAGTTCATGAATTACTTGTCTGCAAGAGCGTTGATGTCATCACGGGTGAGGCGGGCGCCTTTCCCTTTCAGCTTGCGAGAGTTCTGTTGCTCAAGCTTGTAGAGCTCATCAGCGAGGGGGGATTCGTAGTGATACTTAACCCACGTGTCGTCGAGATAGCGATAGCGATCGGTGCACAACGTGGGCACGAACTCTCGGCATCGAGCGTTGAGCTCGTTCAACGTGAGATCGCCTTGCGTGGTACGGTACTTGTCTACTTTTTCCGGAAGGTAGGTCACCCCGGGACGAATTCGATCTCCCACGGTGGGAACGCAGTCGTCATCACTGCTCACCGTTGCGGATAGTGGTGAGTAGGTACGCTTGGGCAGATTGGAATGCTGCATCATTACGTACGGGCTTACTTGGTGACTCGGGCAGGACAGCGGAACGAACAAGGCTCCGAGGATTTGGTTGCCATACTCGTCGTTGAGAAGCGGGCGGAAGCGATCGGCTCGCTCGTCGATCTTGTTCCAGTCGTCTGCTTCGTAGCAACCTGCCACGTGCGCGAAATCCTTGATGATGTTGTAGTACGTCAGGGCACCGGCATCCATCAGTTGTTCGCGGTGATAGCCGGCAAGCCGCTTCCACAGCTTCGCAGTGGTTTCCTTGAATACCTCGGTGAGGTGCTGCAGGGTCTTCGTCAGCTCTTCCTTGCTGCCCATGCCCACAGGGATCTGCGTCTCTGAGAGTTCGTCCGAGGTGTACAAGCCAACGCCGCAGAGGTTCTCGGCCTTGTATTCCGGCTTCGATTCAAAACTTCCCCAGTCGTCCACGATGTAGAAGTGCGTGTCCTTGACCGCGGTCGTCACAGTCAGTCGCGAGTACGGAACATCCGTCGCAATGCCGTCGAGCCAGGGCATATCACCCTCCGCGAGGTCAAAGAAGTCACGGACAAGCATTTCCCGCCCTTCACCCAGGTTGTAGGGTCCGTGGTTGGTCATGCATACGCGGCTTTCGCATGCGACGAGAACAGCGTACTGGGACAGCGCGGCCAGGAACTGATCGGTGGCCGTATGCAGTTCATCACCTGCGACACAGGGGTGCATGTCGGCGTGATAGACCTGGGTGCGTCGCTCCGTGAGGATCTGCGATCGATGACCTGCTTCCTTGCAAGTCAGGTGACCATCTTCGCGCCGGCGTGCGAGTTGGAAGCGCCGCCAGAAATTGAGGACGTAGGCCAGGTCCTCGGCTGCGTCATGGGGTCGAATGACTCCCATGTTTATCAGCATTTCCCGGCCAAGCAGATAGAAATTGATCATGCACCAGTTAATGCCCATCGACTCCAGCTTCGTGGTGCAGTTGCGAATACGGTCGGCAATATCCTCGGGAGCCATGTGCTTCTCGATCTTCCGCAACAGTGTTGGGTATCGGTAGAACGCGTTGAGATAGCCCAACATCACATATGCCGAAACAGGAAAGAACTTCGACTCTTGCACGGTGCGGGTTACCCCGAGAAAGTACGTCTCTTCCCCGGCGGCCCGCATGATGTTGTTCGTTTCAAGAATCTGGCTGTAGCTAAGGTTCGGTCGCGTCATGGTGAATTCCTTTGCGTTTAAGTGCTGGTTTGCTTCAACGGGGCAACTTCCAGACGCGGACGGACATTTCGGTGCCTGTTTGATAGGCTTCGGTCGTCTTGGCCGGACCACTTACTTCAAGTTCAACTCGGTCACCGTTTCGGATTCCCTTGACCTTCGAGTTCATCAAGCAAGGGATCCCGTACTCGCGCGTCAGAATGCCAAGGTGGGAGCGAACCGTTCCGCCGGCGCAAATGACTCCAGCGAACTGCTCGAGGATTGGCGCGGTTAGAGTGCCGCCGCTGTCGTCAATCACAGCAATCGTGTTCTCGGCAACACCATTCGATAGTGCGTCTGCCACATCTTTGATCGATCGGAAGTACCGAGCCGTGCCTTGGACGTTCTTGGAATGTTCAACAACGTTGTCGCCTTGCCCGCAGAGCTCGCGCCCCCCCTTGTCTGGAGCAGCCGTAACTGCACCAGCATGCTCAAACGAGAATTCGTCGGGGTTCCCCTCACTGCCTGGGATGGGGAGATAAGCATCCGGTCGCTCAAGCGCTGAGATCATTGCCGAGCTGGTGAATCGGTACCCGTTCGCAAGCACTTGCGCTTCGATCGACCGCATGTCCTCTGCGGCAAGCAGCTTGTAGCTCGCATCGAACACGAAGTCTGCCCAGCTGCAGCGACTCTCATCAAGCCGGCGCCGAATGAGGTCCTTGATTGCGCTGTGATAAGCCTCGACGATAGGCGGTCCTTCACCATCGTCGTACTTGTTCGTATCTGACAACAAGGCTGCCATAGAGTCTCTCCTAGGTGGTTTGCTGAACAGGTTCGACAGCAAGCGCAAGGTCTGCGCGACCGATCGACCGGACTCTATTCTCTTTGCCTTTTGTACATGTCTCATATAGGTGATTACGATAGCTTCTGTGCGTTTTTGGCGGCCACTTCGGTAGACTGACGCCACGTACCGCGCCAGCACCTTCGGTGCGCAACCGCGCCGAGCGAGGGTTCAGGTGATGGATGTGTAAGCAAGTAACTCGGAAGGATTTATGCAACGGTCAGACGACGCGAAGCTTCGTTCCCCGCAGATGTCGAAGCTCTCCAGGCAGCTACCATTTCGGTGTGACCGTGCGGGCCCGAGCTGTCCTAGCGCGCGCGCTGCACGCGAGCTCCACGCGCTAGGTAGTGCAAGACATCTGAGCAATGGATGCAACTGACCTGGCGACGGCGCAGACCGCCTCAGCCTCCACCATGCAAGCCTGGCAGGCTCTGGCCGAAGGCCGTTGTTCGACTCGACGCTTCCTCGATCGCTCTGTGCCCTATGAGTGGATCGCACAGATGCTCAAGGAGGCAAGACGCGCGCCTAGCGGGGCTAATTTGCAGCCGGGCGAATTCGTTTGGATCGAGGGAGCCGCAAGGCTCCGGCTCACTCATCGACTGGTGGAAGCGCACCGGCGCGGCGAACCCCAAAATGAGGACTACAGCTACTTTCCCGACCCCATGCCGATGGTCCTGCGTCGACGCCAGGCGGCTGCCGCTCAAGCGCTGTACGGCGCCATTGGCGCGGCGCGCGAGGATGTGGAAGCGCGACGCGAGCAGTTTGAACGCAACTTTCGCTTCTTCGATGCGCCAACCGCGTTGATAGTCACGATTGACAGCCGAATGGGCAGCGGATGCTACATGGACTTGGGCATGTGCCTCTACGGATTCATGCTTGCGGCAGCGGCACGTGGCCTCGCCAGCTGCGCGATCGGAGCACTTGCCTCCTATCCCGGTATCGTGCGCGAGGTGCTGGGCGTCGATGCGAGCCAATCCATTGTGTGCGGCTTATCGATCGGCTACGCCGACCCCTCGGCGCCCGAGAACAAAGTGCGGACGCTGCGGCGCGACGTGCCGGACTTCCTACAGGTTGTGCAATAGCCCCCGACTACGTTTTTTTAACTAGGACGGCCGAACCAAGGCCGCCAGCGGCGGCGATACACGCGAGGCCAAGTGCCCCGGAGGGGGCATCACGCTCCATGTCCGCCAGCAGACGCACCAAGCTGATTGCGCCGGAGGCGCCAATAGGATGACCGCGAGCAAGCCCTCCTCCTCCACGGTTCAATCGCTCGGACGCGATCCCTAGAGCCTTTGCGAACGCAAGGGCCTGCACGGCAAAGGCCTCATGAAGTTCCACGGCCCAGAGTTCCGATGGTGCGACGCCATAGCGAGCAAGCAATTCAACAGTCGCGCGGATCGCGCCCAGCATAGGCATCTCGGGGGCGACCCCTAGCGAAGCCGCACCGCACCACCGCATCAGGCCACTTGTTCCGAGTGCTTGTGCAATTCCAGCCTCGGCCATCAAGACCAACGCTGCCCCGTCGGCTTCTGGTGCGATGGAAAGCCGGCTGACAGCCAACTCGCGCCGATCGACCTCTGACGAAGCTGGTTCGTCTGAAACTGCTTCGATGGGCATCCGTGCGGCCCGCTCGGCGGCAAGCGCACGAGCGTAGGTGTCGTGGGCCGCCGTGGCAACCGAGATGACTTCAGAGGTCATACGCTCCCGCCAAGCGAGGGCCTTCGCGTGACTTCCGATCGCGAAGGCATCTTGCTCCGTTCGCGTGATGCGCTCCCTAGCAGCGTACCGTGCCGCTGCCAGAGCAAGATCAGGATCACGCGACATATCGGGCGCAAAGGGCGGCCGGTCATATGACGCGGGCGGCTCATTCGGCGCTCCTGGTCGGCGCTGCCGGATTGGCGCTCGGCTCCAGGCCTCCACTCCGCCCGCCACGACGAGCTGCGCCTGTTGCGTAGCAATCAGCCCAGCGCCGATCGCTACCGCATCAAGCCCAGAACAACACTGCGTGTCGACGGATAGAGCGGCCGTCGCGTCGGGAAGGCCTGCGGCAAGACTCAACATGCGCGCAGGGTTGCCGCCGGCGCCCAGCGCGTTGCCGCAGACCACCGCATCGACTGCAGAGGGGTCGAACATGCTGCGTGCCAACAAGGCCCTGACGACTGGTGCCGCGATCTCGTGAGCAGACAGTTGCCCAAATGCGCCGTTCCTGGGCACTACAGCGGTACGAGCCCAAGCAACCAGCACGGGCCCGTCCGACGTCATTTGCATCCGGTTCGCCAAGGCAACACCTTCCAGCCAGGAGGGCCTTCTGGATGAAACGCGAGAAGCCCGGCTAAAGCCGCATGATCCGTTTTTCCACTGGGCGTGCGGGGCCAGTAGGAACTCGCGTACATGCGGCGGGGCACCTTGAAAGGTTCCAACCGAACACGACACCAATCCGTGAGCGTGGCACGATCCACCGAATTCAAGAGCTCCACGACCGCCACAGGACGCATCCCGCGCACGTCGTCGGGCACGCCGACGATCGAGGCTGCTGAAACACACGGATGCTCAAGCAAGACCTGCTCTACCTCCTCGGGAAACAGATTTTTACCCTGCACGAGAAGCATGCGCTGCTGGCGTCCCGCCAAGTGGAGGACGCCATCAGCATCCACGTGCCCCATGTCACCCACGCATATCCATTCGCCGTCGCGCAAAATAGTCGGTCTGGCGGCCCCACCAAGCACCGCGTAGTCGCTGAACACCATGGGGCTGCGCACATAGATCAAACCAGGCTCAAGAAGGGACGCGGCCGAGTCGCTGCCTCCGACAGCAATCCGCTTGACCTGCAACTGCACGTTTTGAAACGGCCGTCCAACTGCCGAAGCAGGCAAATCAATGTGACTATCAGTCCACGCAACGAAGCTGGTTTCGGAGGCGCCATAGAACTCGATGATTCGCGCGTTGGGAAACAACGCCTGCAGTTGTGGCGTACGCGTCCTCTGCCACGGGGCACCTCCAATCATTACCAATCGCGTTCCTTCGATCGGTGGGAAACGTTGACGGTGCGCCTGTTCGAGCATCAACATTAGTTGACTGGGAACGGCAATGAGAGTTTGCGCGTCCCCTTTTGTCAACGTTTGAAGCGCGGCGACAGCGGAAAAACGCGCCTGAAGCCGCACGCCCGCTCCAGTCCGCAAACCAAGCAGCGAACCAAATAGAAATAGCGAATGCGAGAGCCGTCCAGGAGCCAGGACAGTGCCGTGCGCCGCGGCACCGAAGGTCTCAATGCAGACTTCAAAACTGTTAGCCCAGGATTTGTGACTGCGCACGAACCCCTTTGGCATTCCGGTGCTGCCCGAGGTGAAACCCACGTAGAACGACCCCTGAGGGAGTATCGACGTGCTCGCCTCGCCCAATGGCGACGGCCTGAGTCCCTCCATCACCTGCCGCCGCAACACGGGGGACCAATCGGGGTCTCCTACCGCTGCGGCGTTGCCTGCAGCGACGATCCTCACCAAACTCAAAAGTTGCGCTGCGGGCGACGATGCGTCATCAACCCAAATTGGCGTGGGGCTTGAATTTACCCCCTCTACATCTGTGGGAGCGCCTTCTAACAAGTCCTCGAAGGTCAAACGCACCGAACCATCGTCAATGGCCACGGCGTCGGGCGTACGTGCCGCCCAGTAAGCGACGGGCGCGTGGACAGTATCGAACGCCGGGGACGTTTCCAAATCACGGTTGGGCATGGCAACTTCGCATCCGAACACGCTTTAGTGGGGCCCGTAGTCCAGGCTCGCCCCAGAACCATCCGCAGCGTTGGCGGGTGATTGGGGTGACGGGCATCAATGCCGTCCTACGCGATGCAGGCCGCGCAAATCCCTCAACATTGCGTGCCGTTTTCTAAAAGATCTGAACGCTGTTAGTTCGCTCCCCTCCCGCGCGACATCGACCTCAGCACAGTCCGTCATCACATCCCAATCAAGTGTGGGTACAACCAAAGACAGTTGCACAGCGGAATATATCGTTTTTAGCGATACCAGCCATTGGCAAATACGATACAATTGGCTCCTTGGGAGCGCGTAGTCGCACGACGCAGCAGTGCCGACCATCAGCGCAGAAGTGCCGTGCAGCAGAAGTTTTGAGGGCGGCGGGCTGAGTCGCCGTCGGCATCCCTATCGAAAAGAGAAGAACCGACCCAAGCGACTCGATCCACCGCGTTGCCTTATCCGCATGGGCCGCACTATGAATTCACCCCGGGGGGGCATCTGCAGCAAGCCGCGCCGGCCGCCGCTTCCCCGGGCAGTCACCCACGCCGCAATCGAAAGATGGGCCCATCGCACAGCATGGTCCTCGCCGGCTCGGCTTCCGCTACGCGGACAGAGAGTTCCTATCTACCTCCAGTAGATGCCTCACGTTCGGCCGCAGAAACATGCAGCTTCAGAGTCTGAGTGCCTCAATGTATGTTCGCCGTGGAGATGGTCATTACCGCTTGCATCATGCTGCAACCGGGCCGTTCAACCCCTGGGCGTAACGACATAGCTGTAGAAGCCGCTTCCAGTCTTGCGTCCCATGCGCCCGGCCGCCACCATCTCTTTGAGCAGGTGCGCGGGGCGGTACTTGGGATCGCCGAAAGCCTCGTGGAAGCCTTGCATGACAGCGAGCATGGTATCGAGACCGATCAGGTCAGCCAGGGCGAGTGGGCCGATGGGGTGGTTACAGCCCAGCCGCATGCCGGCGTCGATTTCTTCCGCCGAAGCGATCCCTTCTTGGAGGACGTAGATGGCTTCGTTGATCATCGGGCAAAGCACCCGATTCACGACGAAGCCCGGGCTGTTTCGCACCGTGATAGGCGTTTTTCCGATCGCTTTCACATAGTCTGTTGCAGCCGCGTGGACTTCGTCGGTAGTCTGCAGGCCTCGAATGATCTCCAGCAGCGCCATGACTGGCACCGGATTGAAGAAGTGCAACCCGATGCAGCGGCCGGGCCGATTAAGGACGGCCGCGAGCTGGGTGATCGACATCGACGACGTGTTGCTGGCTATGGTCGCTCCGGGCCTCACCACCTCCTCGACCTCGCGCAGGATGCGCAACTTGAGCTCGAGGCTTTCGGTCGCAGCCTCGACGACGAGATCCGCATCCGCCAAGTCCCGATAGGACGACGTGCACTGGATCCGTGCCAGCGTAGCGTCGATCTGCCCGGCAGGCAGCGTTCCCTTGCGCTCCGCGCGATCCAAGTTGGAACGGATGGCGGACAGGCCACGCTGCAGGGCGGTGTCAGAGATGTCCAGCATGCGGACCTCGAGGCCCGCTTGCGCCGAAACCTGGGCGATGCCGTTACCCATGGTTCCGGCCCCGATCACGGCAACTTTCCTAATACTCATGTTCATAACAACTGGGTGTCCCGCTCAGACCCGCTCGAAGATTGCGGCCACGCCCTGCCCTCCACCGATGCACATGGTCACCAGCGAATATCGGCCACCCGTTCGCAGCAGCTCGTAGATTGCCTTCGTGGCGATGATCGCCCCCGTAGCCCCGACCGGGTGGCCCAGCGAGATGCCCGATCCATTGGGGTTCACCTTTGCAGGGTCTAGGCCTAGCTTGCGGGTGACCGCGTAAGCCTGGGCGGCGAAGGCCTCGTTCGACTCGACTACGTCGAGATCGGATGCCTTCAATCCGGCCCTCTCCAGCGCAAGCTGGCTCGCGGGGACGGGACCCATGCCCATGATCTCCGGGGCTACCCCTGCGTGGCCGTAGCTTACGAGGCGTGCCAGCGGCGCGACGCCTCTCGCTTCGACCGCTTTTCCGCTGGCGAGGACCAGGGCGGCCGCGCCGTCGTTGATGCCGGACGCGTTGCCCGCGGTGACTGTGCCGTCCTTGCGGAACACGGGTTTCATCCCGGCCAGTCCCTCCGCGGTCGCGTCCGCGCGAACGTGTTCATCCGTCTCGAACTGGATGGTGCCCGTACGCGACTCGATCCGCACCGGAACGATCTGGCTGGAAAAACGCCCCTCCTTGATTGCGCGGGCCGCGCGCAACTGACTCTCCAGCGCCAGCTCATCCTGCATCTCGCGGGAGACGTTTTCCCGCTGGGCCACGTTTTCGGCGGTGACGCCCATGTGGAACTTCCCGAAAGGGTCATGCAGGATGCCGAGCATGTAGTCGGCAGCCTGCAGGTCGCCCATCCGCCCACCCCAACGGGCACCATTCATGAAGTACGGGCTCCGGCTCATGGATTCGGCGCCACCACCGACCGCGATCTGCGCATCGCCGAGCATGACGGTCTGCGCTGCCAGCAAAACGGCCTGCAGGCCGGACCCGCACAGCCGGTTGACATTGAACGCAGGCGTTTCTTTCGGGATCCCGGCACCGATCGCGGCCACGCGCGACAGGTAGGCGTCGCGCGGCTCCGTGGGGATCACGTTGCCCAGCACTACATGACCGATCTCGCTCGCATCCATTTTGCTGCGAGCTAGCGCCTCCGACACGGCGGTGGTGGCCAGTTGCGAGAGCGGCACGTCCTTCAGCGCGCCGCCGAAAGTACCTATAGCGGTCCTGGCCGCTGCAAGAACATAGACATCATTCGTTCGCATACGCATTCTCCAAGTGGTCTTTTGAACTTTCCTCTTCGCTCTGACTGGCGGCGCGCCTCACAGCTGCGCCTCTTGCGAAAGCGGGGCGCGCGCTCGGGCGGCCGGGGAATGGGGACGAGTGCGAGGCGCCGGTGCCCGAACGCGACGCTGCCGCCAGAGCAATTGCGCGGCCGTGCAAGCGGCAGCGACACTTCCGGGCTCGGTCCGCGCGGCGCGAGATCGGCAACTCGCTTGAGTGCCTTGACGGGTCCCATCGTGCTTCGTCGCTTGTCATCCCATGCGCGGCGAGACGACCCACTTGCCGACCATCTGCCGGGCGGCGATGTTCTCTAGGGCGCTGGGGACATCCGCGAGCGGGAGGGTCCGGGCGACGACGGGATGGATGCGCCCCGACCTGTACAACGCGCCGAGTTCATGGAGGTCGGCTTCCACCGCCTGCCGGTCCCGGCGCAGGAGCTCGCCCCAGAAGACGCCCACGATGGCACATCCTTTCAGCAGCGGCAGGTTCAGAGGGATCGAGGGAATCTGCCCGCCAGCAAACCCGATCACCAGATAGCGCCCCGCCCACGCCATGCTACGCAGGGCCGGTTCGCTGTGCCGGCCTCCGACGGGATCGCACACGACATCGATGCCTGCACCCTGCGTCAACTGCTTCAGGCTTTCCCGGAGGTTGGTGTTTTCGTAGTTGATTACAGCGTTCGCCCCGTGTTCGCGGCAAGCCCCGAGCTTTTCCGGCGACGAGGCAGCGGCAATGACGTTCGCGCCGAGCGCCTTGGCGAGGCCCACGCAAGCCGCACCCATTCCTCCCGCCGCGCCCAGCACGAGCACACTCTCGCCAGGAGCAAGGGCGGCGCGGCCTTTGAGAGCGTGGTAGGCCGTCCCATACGTCATCAGGAACGAGCCGGCCACTTCAAAGGGCAGCCCTTCCGGCATCTGGAACAACCTGCCCGCCTCCACCTCGATCTCCTCCGAGAAGGCACCCCAGCCGGTGAACCCCATGACGGATTGGCCGACTGCCACGCTGCCCACCCCATCGCCGACTCGGATGACGACTCCGGCGAATTCGCCCCCCGGCGTGAAAGGCAGGCCGGGCTTGAGCTGGTACTTGTCCTGGATGATGAGCCAGTCGGGGTAGTTGATCCCCGCCGCCTCCACGCGAACCACGACCCGGCCCGGCGCAGGTTGCAGCGCCGGGAGATCCTCCACAACGAGCGACGACGGAGGGCCGAACCCGTTGCACCGCACCGCCCTCATCGGGCTGCCCCGCCAAGCAGCGCCGCCAGTTGTTCCTCGCGCAGCTGCCGCTTCATGACCTTCCCATTCGCGTTGCGAGGCAGCGGTTCCGTCCGCACCGTGTAGCTCTCGGGCACCTTGTAATCCGAGAGGCGCGCCGCGCAGTGACTTCGAAGCGCCTCCAGGTCGGGTTGGCGCCCGTCGCGCGGGACCACGAACACGTGCACGCGCTCGCCCAGGACGGGGCAAGGCTTTGCCACCACCGCCACCTCGAGTACGTCAGGATGCTCGCAAAGAACGTTCTCCACTTCGACGCTGTAGATCTTGTAGCCGCCGCGATTGAGCATGTCCTTGATTCGGTCGAGGACATAGACGAATCCCTGCGCGTCGATGCGACCGACGTCGCCACTGCGCCAGTAGCCTGCGATGATGTTGTCCCTCGTCGCCTGCGGGTTGCCCCAGTAGCCTTTCACGACCATGGGGCCTTGCAGCCAGAGCTCACCGGTCTCGCCCGGGGGGACTTCGCGGCCTTGGTCGTCCATGACGCGGATCTCCGCGCAAGGCAGCGCCGGCCCCACGCTGTCGAGGTGCTCCCTGGTGAGATGCGACGGCATCACCGTAACCGGTGAGGCAGTCTCCGTGGCGCCGTAGCAATTCGAAAGGCGCAAACCAGGCAGTTCTCGCGCCAGCCGGTCGATCGTCTCGGGCGGCATTGGCGATCCACCGAAGCCGCCGACGGTCCAGGACGAGAGGTCATACTGGTTGAAACCCTCCTGCAGCAGGCAAAGCTTGTACATCGCCGGCACCATGATGGTGAACGAGATGCGCTCCCGCTCAGCAAGCGGGAGGAACTCGGCCGCCTTGAACTGTCCGGCGACCACCAGTGTCCCACCCAGGCAAAGCGTCACCATCATCACGGCAACCAGCCCGGTGACGTGGCTGAGAGGGACGACGGCGGCGCCACGGACGTTCTGGTCCAACCCCAACGCCTGCTGGTAGTGCAGGATGGAATGCACCACGTTGAAGTGCGTCAGCATTGCGCCCTTTGGCGCACCCGTGGTCCCGGACGTGTACATGAGGAGTGCGAGGTCCTCCTCCGGGACCGCCACGCTGGCGGCCAGGGGCTCGCTGGCGAGCAGACTTTCGAAGGCGATCGAACCCTCGGTCGTCCCAGCGACCGACACGCGATGCAACCCCGGTGCGGCTTCTGCGGACGGGACGCGGTCCCGCAGGTGCGCTTCATGGACCAGCACGGTTGCCCCGCTGTCGCGGAGGATGTATGCGACCCCAGGCGCCTGGTCGCGCGTGCTGAGGGGAACGACCGTGGCCCCCGCGGCCAAGGTGGCGAAGGCCACGACCACGAATTCGATGTCATTGCCCAGCAGCAGCGCGACGCGGTCCCCGGGACGTACCCCGAGCGAGTGCAGCCCCCCGGCGACTTGCATCACCTGCCGATCCAGGGCGGCCCAGGTCAAGCGACGGTCGCCGGAGACCAGCGCGATAGCCCCGGCCCGCCGCCGTGCCGCGGCGTCGCGCATCACGTTCAGATTCGCCGGCCTGTCGCTGAAGCAGCGAACGATGCGATCGCCGAAATGCTGTTCGAACTGTGTCGGTTTCATGCCTGTTCTCCAGACACTGCGCCGAGGCCGACCCGCACGAGCGCTTGCCGCAGCGAATCGACGCAATCGTTGACCATTGCTTCGACCATGAGTTCCCACTTCTCCTTGTTGAAAACCGATGCAGGGGGCGACTCCAGGGAGAAGCCCTCGGCGCCCAGGGCAAGAGCGGCCGCCATCGCGCTGCCGCGGGCGAAATATCCCTCGGCCAGCACCGGGATCCGCAAGGTGGCGGCAGGCTCGGCGGCGCATCCGCCCCAGGCCTGCCATCGAGAGTTGTCCGCACCGTTGCCGTCGCAGACACCGACGCTGATCGCGTCAACCCCATTGCGCTCTGCCATCAGTGCGTCACGCACCTGGCTGCATCGATGAATCACGCGCAGGTCCTGTCGCTTGCATTTCTCGATGAAGGTCTTGGAAAGAGTTCCCGTGCATTCGAGCACTCGGACGCCGGTGTCCTTCGCAGCTGCCAAGTAATCTTCGTACGGCCTCGAAGCCGTGAGTTCTGGTACGTCGAGGCTGACACCGAGGGGCATGCCGGTCACGCCGCGGCATCGCTCGACATCCCGGGCCAAGCCCTGTGGTCCGTCGTGCGTGCTTACCGGCACCAGGCCCAGCCCACCTGCGTTCGACATCGCAGCCGCCGCCTCGAGCCAAGCGGCCCGCTGCGCCCGCAGTACGATCGGATAACGCGTTCCGAGCAATTGCGCCACGCGAGTGTTCATCTTGCGGCCTCAGGCCCCCATGAACTGCGCATCGCGCTTGCCGAGGAAGGCTGCTGCGCCCTCGCCAAAGTCGGCAGTCGAAGCACAGGCCTGAAACGCTGCTGCCTCCTTCGCGAGCTGCGCCGGCAGACCGCTCTCCAGGGAGCTGCGCATGAGGCGCTTCAGGTGCCCATAGGCGACCGTCGGGCCCGAAGCCAATTGCTGGAGCATCGTTTCGACCGTCGCATCGAGCTGGTCCACCGGGACGACCGCGCTGACCATTCCCAGACAATGTGCTTGCTCCGCATTGACCGTCTCGCCCAGCAGCGCAAGCTCGAGGGCGCGGCGAACGCCCAGGAGGCGTGGCAGGCTCCAGGACGTGCCGCAGTCGCAGCTGGCCCCGATGGCGGGATACGCGAGGCTGAAAC
>JAFECZ010000549.1 GCA_018241905.1 Pseudomonadota bacterium | reverse complement strand
TGGACAACGTGCCCATGGCCGGCACGCGCTACCTGGCCAACGGCACCTTCAACAACGGCATTGCGCAAAGCACCATTCCCGACCTGAAGCCCGGCGCCTACTACGGCAGCCCGAGCGACTACGTGAAGGGCGAAGCCGCCTACGTCAACGGCTCGTGGGCCCACACCTTCGACGACGGCGGGCAGCTCAAGACGCAGGCGCGCAGCGGCACCTTCGACCGCTCGCAGTGGGGCTCGACGGCCAACTTCTGCAACGTGCTGCCGACTCGGCAGGCAAACGGCAACATGGGCTGCGCGGCGGCCGGCACCGTCAACGCTTCGAATCTCTCGCCCAGCACCTACGTCTTTGCCAACGGCCTGGCGCCGCGCAAGGACCGCTACAAGGGCACCTACCTGCAAAGCGACTACAGCAACACCTTCAACTGGGGCGGGCTCAAGCACGAGATCCTGGCCGGCGTGGACGCCTCGCGCGAATCGGCAGACCGCTTCGGCGCCTTCGGCACCGTGGGCACCAACTTCTTCAAGGGTACGACCACCGTCGCCAACCCCAACAGCCTGCCCAACCTGGCGGTCAGCCCGACCTACCGCCCGACGCAGGAATACACGGCCACCAACTTCGGCGCTTACGTGCAGGACCTGGTGCAGGTCGCGCAGAACTGGAAGCTGCTCGGCGGCCTGCGCTGGGACAGCATGCGCGGCGATTTCTCGCAGATCAGCTACGCCAACCCCAGCACCACCACGCCCAGCTCCACGGCCACGTCGCACCTGTCTGAGAACCCGCCCAGCTACCGCGCCGGCGTGCTGTACCAGCCCTCGCCCACGCAGTCGTACTACGCCTCGTACGGCACTTCGTACAACACGGCAGCCGACACCTACCAGTACGTGACGCCGCAGAACGCCAACACGCCGCCCGAGAAGAGCCGCAACATCGAGGTGGGCGGCAAGCTCGACTGGCTGGACGGCAAGCTGTCGACCCGCGCCGCCCTCTTCCGCACCGAGAAGTACAACGAGCGCACCACCGACTCCGACTTTGCCGGCGATGCCTACCTGCTGTCGGGCAAGCGCCACTCGCAAGGCATGGAACTCGAGGTGGTGGGCCGCCTGACGGCGCAGTGGGAGGTGTACCTGTCGTATGCCTACATCCCCGAAGCCCAGATCGACAAGGCCGGCAGCGTGAATGCCAACGTCGTCGGCTCGCCGGTGGGCCTGGTGCCCAAGAACAGCGGCGCCATGTGGGTCAGCTACCAGGCCACGCCGAAGTTCCGCGTGGCCGGCGGCATCCGCGGCGCGTCGCAGAACCGTCCGCTGCAGGGCACCACGGGCGCGGCATCCACCACGGCCTACGTCCCCGGCTACGTGGTGGGCGACGCCATGATGGAATACAAGTTCACGCCCGACGTGTTCGCGCAGTTCAACGTGACCAACATCACCAACAGGCTCTACGGCGACCAGCTGTACCCGGGCTTCGTGATCGCCGGCCTGCAGCGCACTTACCAGGCGACGATCGGGGTACGCTTCTGATCTGCTGAATCAGGAGTCAACGCAATGCTGCTGCATGTTCGGGCCGTGCTCACGGCCGAAGAGGTCGCCCAGGCCAACGCCGTTCTCGCGGGTGCGCCCTGGGAAGACGGCCGCCTGACCGCGGGCACGCAATCGGCGCAGGCCAAAAACAACCTGCAGCTGCGCGAGGACTGCGACGAGACCCGCACCGTGCAGCAGATGCTGCTGCGCGGGCTGGAGCGGCACCAGGTCTTCTTCTCGGCGGCGCTGCCCAAGCAGATCTCGCCGCCGCTGTTCAACCGCTACGGCGGCGCGGCCAATGCCTTCGGCAACCATGTCGACAGCGCCGTGCGCTTCCTGCGCGACGGCAGCGGGCGCGTGCGCACCGACGTGTCGTGCACGCTCTTCCTGAGCGAGCCGGCCGACTACGACGGCGGCGAGCTGGTCATCGAGGACACCTACGGCGAGCAGCGCGTGAAGCTTGCCGCGGGCGACATGGTGCTGTACCCCGGCACCAGCGTGCATCGCGTGGAGCCGGTCACGCGCGGACATCGCCTGGCCAGCTACTTCTGGATCCAGAGCATGATCCGCAGCGACGAGCAGCGCCGCCTGCTCTACGACATGGACAACCACCTGCGCCACCTGCGCAGCAAGTTCGGCGAGGCCGATCCCGGCGTGATCGGCCTGACCAGCACCTATCACAACCTGCTGCGCATGTGGCTCGACACCTGAGCCCCAGCCGGCATCCACTCCACAGGGACACCCCCCATGATTCAACGTTCGATCCTTCTTCCGGCCGCCATCGCCGCCCTCGCGCTGGCCTTCGGCAGCGCAGCCGTCGCCCAGACCGTCGACCACGACAAGGTGCGCTGCGAGCCGGTGGCCAAGGAAGAGATGAAGCCGCAGATGGAACTGCAGCGCAAGCTCACCTCCGAAGGCTGGAAGGTGCGGCAGGTGAAGAACTTCAACGGCTGCTACGAGGTCTACGGCTTCGACGCCAACGGCAAGCGCGTGGAAGCCTTCTTCAACCCCAAGACCTTCGATAAGGTCGGGGAAGTGAAGCAGCCCGACTGAGCGGTGAGCGAACGCGTCAAGGTGTGGGACCCCCTGCAGCGCCTGCTGCACTGGGGCCTGGTGGGCACGACGGCCCTGTGCTGGTGGGCCGGCGAAGAACGGCTGGCCCTGCACATGGCCTGCGGCTACACGGCGCTGGCAATCACGTTCACGCGCGGCGTGTGGGGCTGGACGGGCACCACCTACGCCAGGTTCTCGGACGTCGTGTTCTCGCCGTCGGCCGTGGGCCGCTATGCGCGCGACGTGATCCGCAAGCGCGAAAGCCGCTACCTCGGCCACAACCCGCTGGGCGGCTGGATGGTGGTGGCGCTGCTGCTGTGCATGGCCTTCGTATGCGTCACCGGGTTTCTCTACACCACCGACCGCTTCTGGGGCATGGAATGGGTCGAGCTGGCCCACCGCGGCTCGGCCTGGACACTGGCAGGCTTGGTGGCCCTGCATGTGGCGGGCGTTGTCTTCACGAGCTGGCGGCATCGCGAAAACCTGGTTGCCGCCATGTTCAGCGGCTTCAAGCGGGGCGAGGGCTAGTGAGCGCCGCTGATTCGGAGACACCGCAAGGCCACAAGGTACTTGCACTACGGCCAGGTGATGTCTATGGCGATGCGCCCGTCTGACGACTTGCACCCGCTTGGCCTCACGGCCCCGTGATTTTGCTCACGCGCACCACTGCATCATGTATTTTCAAACTGTGAACAACATCCTGCCGCCGAGGTGAATTTGACCGAGTGACCGTCGGTTGACC
>JAFECZ010000548.1 GCA_018241905.1 Pseudomonadota bacterium | reverse complement strand
CCTTCGTTCGCGCGCAGTCCGAAAGCACCCGCGCGCATTTCGCCAGGCTGCCCTGGCCCGAACACGAGCAGGCGCACTTCGAGCAGCTGACGCAGGACTCCGTCGAAGCCCAGCGGAAAATCGAAGAGAGCGAGACCGTGCCCTTCGAGGCCTACCGCGAGCAGTACGTGTCCGCCGAGCGCCTGGGCCTCGGCCGGCGCGCCGCGGCCGTTTCCCTCTAGCCCGGCGCACCTGCCTGGCCGGTCGCCTGCGCGACGCAGGGCGGCGGGCCCACGCGCCGACACTTGCCCCTTCAGAAGCAACACCCCCGACTCGCAAGGACCCCCGACCCATGAGCAGCAACGACAAACTCGACTTCCAGGGCCGCGTGGCCATCGTCACCGGTGCCGGCGGCGGCCTGGGCCGGCAGCATGCGCTGGCGCTGGCCAGGCGCGGCGCCAAGGTGGTGGTCAACGACCTGGGCGGTACCGTGAACGGCAACGGCGGTTCGCCCACGGCGGCGCAGGCGGTGGTCGACGAGATCAAGGCGGCCGGCGGCCAGGCCATTGCCAATGGCGCATCGGTGACCGATTTCGCCGCCGTGCAGGCCATGGTGCAGCAGGCGGTGGACGCCTGGGGCCGGGTCGACATCCTGGTGAACAACGCCGGCATCCTGCGCGACAAGAGCTTCTCCAAGATGGAGCTGGCCGACTTCCAGCTGGTGGTGGATGTGCACCTGATGGGCTCGGTGAACTGCACCAAGGCCGTCTGGGCGCTGATGAACGAGCAGAAGTACGGCCGCATCGTGATGACCACCTCGTCGTCCGGCCTGTACGGCAACTTCGGCCAGGCCAACTACGGCGCAGCCAAGCTGGCGCTGGTGGGCCTGATGCAGACGCTGAGCATCGAAGGCGCGAAGAACGACATCCGCGTGAACTGCCTGGCGCCCACCGCTGCCACCCGCATGACCGAGGACCTGTTCCCGCCCGAAATGCTGGAGGCCTTCAAGCCCGAGGCCGTGGTGCCGGCCATGCTGGTGCTGGCCAGCGAGCAGGCGCCCAATCGCACCATCCTGTGCGCCGGTGCGGGCACCTTCGAGGCGGCGCACATCACGCTCACCCAAGGGGCCTACATCGGTATCGGCGACCATGCGCCCGAGGCGCTGGCTGCGCGCCTGGCCGAGGTGACCGCCAGCGAAGGCGAGCAGGTACCGCAAAGCGGCGCGGCCCAAGGCAGCAACGAAGTGGCCAAGGGCATGGCCGCCGCAGGCCGCGGCTGAAGCAAGCCGTGCAGGCGGCGCCCAGGCGCCGCGCCCGATTCCCGTGGGCGCCGTCATGGATGCATGATGGCGCCTTGTCATTTAGAGACTCCCATGGCCCAACTCCCCGACACTCTTTGCTACCTCAACGGTGAATACACCCCGCTCAACCAGGCCAAGGTCTCGGTGCTGGACCGCGGCTTCATCTTCGGCGACGGCATCTACGACGTGGTGCCGGTGTACGGCCGCAAGCTGTTCCGCTTCGCGCAGCACCTGGCACGCCTGGATCGCAACCTGGGCAAGCTGCGCATTGCCAATCCGCACACCAGCGACGAGTGGCTGGAGCGCTGCCGCAAGCTGATCGCGGCCCATGCCAGCGAAGACCAGATGATCTACATCCAGGTCACGCGCGGCGTGGCGGTGCGCGACCACGTCATGCCGCAGGGCATCGAGCCCACCGTGTTCATCATGGCCAGCGCAATGAAGCCGCCCAGTGCGCAAGCGGTGCGCGACGGCGTGGCCTGCGTCACGGCGCAAGACTTCCGCTGGGAGCGCGGCGACATCAAGAGCACGTCCCTGCTGGGCAACGTGATGGCGCGGCAGGTGTCGGCCGACGTGGGCGCCACCGAGACCATCCTGTTTCGCGAGGGGCAGCTCACCGAGGCGTCGTCTTCCAACGTGTGGATCGTTCGCGATGGCGCGGTGTACGGCGTGCCCAAGAGCGAGCACGTGCTGGAGGGCATCCGCTACGAGCTCATCCGCGAGCTGTGCGAGCAAGAGGGCATTCCCTTTGCGCTCGCGCCCATCGACGCGGCCCAGGTGCACGGCGCCGACGAACTGATGATCAGCTCGGCCAGCAAGGAAGTGCTGCCCGTGGTGCTGCTGGACGGCCAGCCCATCGGCAGCGGCAAGCCCGGCCCGGTGTTCCAGCGCCTGTACAGCGCCTACCAGGGCGCCAAGGCCGCGCAGGCCAGCGCCTGAGGGCCCGCAAGAAAGCTCATGCCCATCCAATGGTTCCCCGGTCACATGAACGTGACCAAGAAGGCGATTGCCGAGCGCGTGTCCGAAGGCGTCGACGTGGTGATCGAGCTGCTCGACGCGCGCCTGCCCGGCTCCAGCACCAACCCCATGCTCCAGGCGCTCACCGAGGGCAAGCCGCGGCTGAAGGTGCTCAACAAGCAGGACCTGGCCGATGCGGCTGTGACGGCGCGCTGGCTGGCGCACTTCAATGCCCAGAGCGACACGCGCGCGATTGCGCTGGATGCCAGCGAGCGGGCGCCGGCCCAGCAGCTGGTGGCCGGTTGCCACGCACTGGCGCCCAATCGCGGCGGCATGGCCAAGCCGATGCGGGTGCTGATCTGCGGCGTGCCCAACGTGGGCAAGTCCACGCTCATCAACACGCTCAAGGGCGAACGCAAGGCCAAGACGGGCGACGAGGCCGGCGTTACCCGCCTGGAGCAGCGCATCACCCTGGCCGACGACTTCTACCTGTGGGACACGCCGGGCATGCTGTGGCCGCGCATCATCGTGGACAAGAGCGGCTACAACCTGGCCGCCAGCGGCGCGGTGGGCCGCAACGCCTACGACGAGGAAGAAGTGGCGCTGGAGTTGCTTGACTACCTGCGCCAGCATTACGCGCCGCTGCTGGAGGCGCGCTTCAAGCTGGGCGAACCCATTGCGCAGATGCGCGACGAAGAGGTGCTGGAGGCCATCGGGCGCAAGCGCGGCGCGCTGCTGGGCAAGGGGCGGGTCAACCTGCAGAAGGCGGCCGAGATCGTGATGAACGAGTTTCGCAGCGGCACCATCGGGCGTGTCAGCCTCGAGACGCCGGAAGAGTTCGGGGAGTGGCTTGCCGTTGCGCAGCAGAAGGACGCGCTGCGAGAAGCGAAGAAGGCGGCGCGCAAGAAGGCGCGCGGCAAGGGCGCGCCGGAGGCCGACGACTCCGCGCAGGCCCCGAACTAGCCGCCGGCCGGCGCTTTGTTCAGGGCAGGGACGTGGCCTTGCCCAGCGCGATGTCTAGCAGGGCCTGCTGCTGCTCGGGCGTGCGGTGCGAAATCAGCTTGAGCAGCGCGGCGCCGTCCTGCGTCTGGATGCCGTT
>JAFECZ010000547.1 GCA_018241905.1 Pseudomonadota bacterium | reverse complement strand
ATGCGAACAGCACCGTGGCCGCCGTCTCCCCCAGCGCCCAGCCGACCCAGAAGATCACCACCATGAACCAGGTGGTTCGCATCAGGCTGCGCCCATGGTCGAGCTCCTGCTGCCAGCGCTCTCCGTGTACCGGGTTGCGTTTTTCTCGAAGCGAGAGCAGGAGCGTGGTGACGCTGATCAGGGCGAGCACGCCGAAGACGAAGAGGAACAGGGCCGCGACCTGCTGGGTCGGGGCGAGTGAGCGCAGGAAGTCGTTCATCGTCGTCGGCTGCTACACGTTCCGCAAGGCGATCACCGCGTCGCGCGCGCGGTCGAGGAAGGGGCGGCGCCCCTCGCCGTCTTCCACCTGGATGGGCGCGCCGAAGGTCACCGAGCACAGGATCGGCACCGGCACCACTTCGCCCTTGGGCATGACGCGCTGCACGTTGTCGATCCAGGCCGGCACCAGCACCACCTCCGGAAACATCGTGGCCAGGGTGTAGAGGCCCGACTTGAACTTCTGCGGCTCGCCCGTGTGCCCGCGCGTGCCTTCGGGAAAGATGATGATCGAGTCGCCGCTTTGCAGCGCGTCGATGAGGGGCTGCAGGGGCAGCAGGGCCTCGGGGGTGCCGGGCGTCAGGCGTTCGGATTCGGGCAGCTCCGGTGCGGCCGCAGGCTGCGCTTCGGCTTCCAGCGGAAGCTGTGCCTGTGCTGGGTCTTCGACGACGGGGGCCATGGGCTCGGGCAACGTCACCACGTCGTCGAAGAAGGGCTCGACGCGCTCGCGCATCGGCATGGGCGCCGGCGCCGCCCGCGGTGGGGCCGAAACGCCCGCCGGCAGGGGTGCGCTGCCCCCGCGCTCCACATAGATCGCGTTGAACACCTCGGTGGTGATCCAGCGCTTGAGGGGAGAACTGGTCCAGTAGTCGCGCGCGGCAATCGGACGCGTGATGGAGCGCAGCTCCTGCGGCAGCGCCGCCCAGATCATCACCAGGTCGATGTGGCTCTGGTGGTTGGCGAAGTAGATGCGCTGTTCCGCCTTGGGCGGGCAGCCCCACCAGCGGGCCTGGGCGCCGGTGAGCAGGCGAACCAGCGCCAGCAGCGTCCATCCGGTGAACTTGGCAAGAAGCATGGCGGCGATGATACGGGCCAGCTTCGGTGATTCGTCAGGGCAGATCGGCCGCCGGCATGCGCGCCACGATGGTGGAGGTGCGGCTGGCCAGGTAGCCCGAGCCCTGGCGCGTCTCGAAGAACTTCGGGCTGGGCAGCATCACGGCAAGGCGCGCTGCCTCGTACGCGCTCAGGCGCGAAGCCGGCTTTCGGAAGTAGTGCTGCGACGCGGCCTCGGCGCCGAACACGCCTTCGCCCCATTCCACGTTGTTGAGGTAGATCTCCAGGATGCGGCGCTTGTCCAGCAGCAGTTCCAGCGCGGTCGCCAGCACCAGCTCCTGCCCCTTGCGAAGCATCGTGCGCTCGCCCGACAGAAGGAGGTTCTTGGCCAGTTGCTGGGTGATGGTGGAGCCGCCGCGCAACTTGGGCGGGCGCACAGGCTTGCCGGTGCGCGCGGCCTGCGCGGCGCGGCGTGCGGCAAGTTCCTCGGCGCGTTCGTTGCGCTTGCGCGCCGCCTCGATGGCGTCCCACTCCACGCCGTAGTGGTTGACGAATTCCCCGTCCTCGCTGGCGATCACCGCGCGCTTGAGGTTGTCGGAGATCTGGCCGTAGGGCACCCAGTGCTGCGCCCAGTCCTTCTTGCCGTTGGCGCGGCCGTTCACGGCAATCTGCCAGGCCTCGGAGCGCTGGAAGGTGGTGGATTGCGGATCGATCACCACCATGGCGGCGATGCGCAGCACGAAGAACAGTTGCAGCGCCAGACTGGCGAGCAGCAGGCACGCGACGAGCCGAAGGAGTGCGCGCATCCGCGGGAGCGCTCCTAGCCGACGATGGCGCGCAGCTCGGCCAGCACCTGCGCCGAGGGCGGCCGCACGCCGCGCCAGATGTGGAAGGCCTCGGCCGCCTGTTCCACCAGCATGCCCAGGCCGTCGCGCGGCGTGGCGCCGTGCTCGCGCGCCCAGGCCAGGAAGCCGGCGGCGGCCGGCCCGTACATCATGTCGATGGCCAGCGCGCCCGGTTTCAGCACGCTGGCAGCCACCGGCACCTTCGCGCCAGCCAGGCTGGAAGCACTGGCGTTGATGACCACGTCGAAGCTGCCGGCCAGGTCGTCCAGCGCACGCGCTTCGACGTCGGCGTGGTGCGGCAGCGCCACCGCCGCATGGCGCTGCACCAGGGCAATGGCCTTGTCGAGCGTGCGGTTGGCCACCACGACGCGGTGCGCACCCGATTCGAGCAGCGGGCCGAGCACGCCGGCCGAGGCGCCGCCCGCGCCGATGAGCAGCACGTCCTTTCCTGCCAGGGCAACACCGGCGTTTTGCGTGATGTCGTTCACCAGGCCCACGCCGTCGGTGTTGTCGCCATGAATGCCGTCTTCGCGAAAGCTCAGGCAGTTGACGGCTTGCGCCAGCGCGGCGCGCTCGCTCAGGTGGCTGGCCGCCTCGGCGGCGTCGAACTTGAAGGGCACGGTGATGTTGCAGCCGCGCGCGGTGCCGCCGGTGTCGGCGCGAAAGTCGGCCAGGCCCTGGGCGAATTCGCCCAGCGCCACCAGCCGCCGGCCGTAGTCGAGCTGTTGCCCGGTCAGGTCTGCAAACCGGGCATGGATCCACGGCGAGCGGCTGTGCTCGACCGGGTTGCCCATCACGCAATAGAGGTCCATGCCTCCTCCGTCCTTCGAATGAATGCCTGTTCTTGACCTATCGCGTCGAGGTGACCTGCGTTTCCAGAGTCTCGTCGCGCGTGAACTTGAAGCGCGAGGGCAGCACGATCTGGTCCGTCTGCTTGCGCATGGCGTCGGTGAACTTGCCGAAATTGCCGATGCTTCGCACGATGGCCTGTGCGCGCCGGTCCAGCAGCTGGTTGCCCGAGCCTTCCACCACCTCGGTGCCCAGCACGCTGCCGTCGAAGTTGACGGTGACCAGCATGGTCAGCTCGCCATAGAGCTTCTTGCCGGCGGCGGTGGGAAAGTTCTCGGTGCCGCGCGCCTCGACGCGGCGGCGCAGCTGGTCCACATACACCGCATAGGCGGCCTCGCGGGTGGCGGGACTCACGTAGCGCTTGCGCGGCCGGGCGTTCTCTTCGTTCACCCGGCGCTCGATCTCGGCCAGCAGGTCGACCAGCTGCTTGCGCTTGTCTTCCTGCGCCTTGTTCTCGTTGGGCGCACCCGCGTTGCGTGGATCGGGCACCGGCATGGTGGCCAGCTGCTGCTTGAGCTGCGCCAGCAGCAGCATCTGCTGCGCCTGCATGGCC
>JAFECZ010000546.1 GCA_018241905.1 Pseudomonadota bacterium | reverse complement strand
GAAGCCACGGATGGTGGGGGAGAGATCGAAAGCCTGTTGCATCTCGCGTTGCAGGCGATCCATCTCGGCGAACATATCGCGCGGAAACAGGGATCGATACATAGCGAATACCTCCATTCAGGTTGAACGGAGCGCTGGAGGCGTCCTTCCAGCGCTTCCGATTCTCGAAATGGGGTCGGCCAGAATGGTTTCAAGATGCGGGCTGGCAACTGGGCATTGGCCGCCAAAAACCTCTCTCGGATTGCCAACTGGTGAGTGCGACGCGACCTTGGAACCCTTGATCCGCTTTTCGATGTACCAATGGACACGGCTCAACTGGCGAATGGTTCCCCTGACGCGCGCGCTCCTCTTGAAATGTAGAAATTTCCGCGCTATTTTTGCGCTGTTCTGTTGGTCATCGATGAAAGGAGAGCCAAATGGCCATAGACATGCTTAGACAACTTGCCAGGCTGCCCTTGCCGGCCACGTTCCACACTGCAGCTGAAGTCGACAAGATCAAGGTCTTGCGCGCAGCGGGCCTGGTGATCGCCCTCACGCCAGATCCCTCGAGCCCGGGCGCGACCGCCAAGGTGTTGGCGGTCACAGAAAAAGGCCTCGAAGAACTTGCAGACGCGGCCCTTTCGCGTACGCAAATTCGAGCGGCTCGGATGTCGTGGTGGAAGGCCAAGTTCAATGCGACCGTTACTCCCGGGCGCCCAAGCGGCTGGAGGTGAGCATGCGGCATGCGTCCTCTTCAGACTGTATCGACTACGGCGATGTACGCATTGCCATCAAGCTCGAAAGATCTCGCGATCGGGTTTTCGGCCATGCCGACTTGTTCAAGGCAAACGAATTCAAAGGTCGAATTTCCCTTGGGAGCATCCGAGCACCGTCCGACGCCGTTCGAGAAAGGTTGCGATGCTTGGCCAAGGCCAAGGTGGACGTCTGGAAGACGGTGGAGTCTGTGACTGCTCATTGAGCCGTCCAGCGAACGGCCTGCGACTGGCTTGGCGCATGCGATGCGCGCCGGCTCACGCAGAGATGGCCTGACGCGCTGGTTCAATCCAGCGCAAGCGCCGGCGCTTCCTGCCGCGCCAACTTGCCCGCGGCCACCACCTCTGTCCATCGGGCCAGATCGCCGCGCACGCGCTCGCGCAGGGCGGCTGCAGGACCCGGATGGACTTTGGCGCCCTGCCTCTCAAAGCGTTCGACGACCTGCGGGTCCGATAGCGCTTCGTTGAGCGCCTGGTTCAGACGATCGATGACGTCGGCAGGCGTACCGGCCGGGGCGAACATCCCGTACCACTGGGTCACGTCGACGCCGGGCACGCCCAGTTCGGCAAGCGTCGGCACGGCCGGCAGCGCCTCGAGCCGCTTCGGTCCGGCAACCGCCAGCGCCCGCAGCCGCCCCGCCTTGATGAAGGGGTGAGCCGTGAACAAGCTCGGGAACATGATCTGCGACCTGCCGCTGACCGTGTCGGCAATCGCCGGGGCCGCCCCTTCGAAGGTCGCGCTGGCCATGGAAGTGCCGCTGCTGAGTTGGAACAGCTCGGCAGCGAAATGCGGCGGCGTGCCTTCGCCCGCCGATGCGTAGCTGAAAGAGCGCGGAGAGTTCTTGAGCAGCACCATCAGCGAGTGGATATTGGGGGCGCCCTTCTCGGGGTGGGCCACCATCAGGGTCGGTGAGGACCCAACCATACCGACCGGCTCGAAATCGTGGATCGGGTCGTACTTCACCCGCTGCAAGGCCGGGTTCATCGCATGGGTGCCAACGTAGCCGAACATCAGGGTATGGCCGTCCGCCGGCGCACCTGCCACATAGTCGCTGGCAATCGCACCATTGGCACCTGCCCTGTTGTCGACCAGCACGTCTTGGCCAAGCAGGGACGCCAGCTTGGGCGCGATGATGCGGGCCATCGTGTCGTTTCCGCCGCCCGCGCGCGTGGGCACGATGATCGTCAAACCTTTGCGCGGGAACGGCGAATCCGCATCGCGCTGCGCCTGCGGCCGCGAGAACACATAGTCGGGCAGATGCAGCTCGCCCTGCATGATCTTGCGCGCCGTGCGCACCAGCGCTGCGCCCTCGACGGTTGCCTCCTGACCGCGTCCCGCCACGTCGACCTCGATGTCGATCCGTCCCGCGGGATGCAGCACCGCCAGCCCATGCCGCCCCGGCTCGCGCGAAGAACCGCTTGCAACCGTGCCCGGCAGGGCAAAGGCGCTGGCGACACCGATGGCGCCGGTCACCGCATGGGAGGCGTGGCACTTGTGCGGCGTGAAGTAGCGCGAGGTGATGCTGTTGTCCGACGTGCCGGGGCTCACCAGCACGGGCTTGGGGATGACGCTGTCGGAGACGTCGCCCAGCCCCATTCTGCGGCCTGCCTCCAGCCGCAGGCCCTCCAGGCGATCGAGCAGTGACGTGTTCGCATCCAGCGCGGCCGGCTTCTCGGTTCCTGTCACCCCCAGGTCGGCTGCACGCACGATCATCAACGGCATCGCCGCATCGATGCAGGTCACCTCGATGCCGTCGATGAGGTCGATGCGCCGCCCGGTGGGAAACACCTTTCCGGTGACCGCACCCCACGCATCGAGAAAGTTCAGCAGGATGGGCGCGGCCGTGCCGGCCACACCGTCGATGCGCGCATCACCTTCGTAGGTGACGCGCCCGCCGGGGGTCCGCACGGCCACATCGATACGCGAACCGGTGTTGACGTTGTAGACCCGCACCTTCGTCGTCCCGTCCTGCGCGGCGACCAGGCCCTGTTCGATGGCAAAGGGAGCAACTCCGGAAAGCATGTTGCCGCAATTGGGGCGCGTGTCCACCGAGCGGTGGCCGACGCCCACCTGCGCAAAGAGATAGTCCACGTCGCAGCCGGGCTGGGAAGAGCGCGACACGATGGCCACCTTGCTGTTGAGCGTGCTGCCGCCGCCCACGCCGTCGAGCTGCAGCGGATCGGAGGCGCCAATGGCACCGATGAGCGCTTGGTCGCGCGCCTCGTCCCCTTCGGGCAGCCACTCGCGAAGGAAGAACGGTCCGCGCGACGTGCCGGCGCGCATGAGGACGCAGGGAATTCGTCTATCCATATCAGTCCGCAGTGATCTTGGCGGCCTGGACCACCTTCTTCCACTTGACCTGTTCCTGCGCCACATACGCGCGCATCTGCTCGGTCGTCATCGTCGAGACCTCTGCGCCGTGGTCTTCCAGGCGCTTGGCCACGGTCTTGTCGGCCAGGACCTCGTTCAGCACCTTGTTGAGCTGCTCCACCACCGGCCTGGGCGTCTTCGCCGGCGCGAAGATGCCGTACCACTGGGACACGTCCACATCGGCAATGCCCTGCTCCTGCAAGGTGGGCACGTCGGGCATGAGCGCC
>JAFECZ010000545.1 GCA_018241905.1 Pseudomonadota bacterium | reverse complement strand
GGCGCACGAGAAGGGCCAGGACCTGGGCTGGATGGATGCGCGCGAAGGCGAGCCCGACGACACGGCCGAGCCCGGGCAGGACTGCGGCCGCCCCCTGGTGCCGGTGCGCGCCAACGCGCCCGAACTGCACGAGGTGCTGGCCAACCTGGTGCACAACGCCATCGTCCACACGCCGCGCGGCGGACGCATCACGGTGCGGGTGTCCACTGCCGGCGCATCGGCCCAGGCCGAAGTGAGCGACGACGGCCCGGGCATCGAGGCCGGCCGGCGCGACGAGGTGTTCGGGCGCTTTCGCCAGGCGGGGAGCGCGGCCGCCTCGCGCAACTCCGGCAGCGGCCTGGGCCTGGCCATTGCACGTGCCTACGCGCGGCGCAACGGCGGCGACATCGTGCTGGCGGACCCCGATCCGGGCACCAGCGGCCTGCGCGCCATCCTGCGGCTGCCACTGGCTTCGTAGCCCCGTTTCAGCCCTCGTCAGGGCTTGCGCGCAGATGGCGCACTGTTTAAGTGATAACACGTATTTTGAGGTCGCCAGGACGAAACGAAAGCTGATTGGAAGGCTCGGTTTCTACGATCCCCGCAATCCCCGGCTCTGGGCAACGGAAGCCGCCGCGGGAAAATTTCAACTGGAGACAACCGTGCGCCATCGCTGTTTGCCGCCCCACGCCATGCCGGGGGGCCTTTCATGAACAACCGCGTCGTCATTCGGGGCCTGGTCCTCATGGCCATCGCCCTGCTGTTCGGCCTGAACTCGTTCCGCTACCAACTGGGCAACCTCGGCCGCGCAGGCCCGGGCCTGTTCCCGCTCATGGTCGCGGGTATTCTGTTCCTGATCGGCCTCATCACCGTCGCGTATTCGCGCTTCTCGGACTTCGAGAAGCTGGACTACAGCGTCAAGAACATCGCCATCATCTTGCTGAGCTTCGTCGGCTTCGCGCTGATCTCGCAGTTCATCAACATGATCGTCGCGATCGTCTTCCTGGCCTTCTTCTGCACGCTGGCGGGTACCTCGTACTCGTTGATCCGCAACACGAAGATCGCCATCGGCCTGGTCATCGTCGCCTTCGGCTTCCGCGACCTGCTGGGCCTGAACCTGCCGCTGTACTGAGAAGAACGCCATGGAAATGCTTCACAACCTGGCGTTCGGCTTCGAGCACGCGCTGACCATTCACAACCTGATGTACTGCGCCATCGGCTGCGTGGTGGGCACGCTCATCGGCCTGCTGCCTGGCCTGGGCCCGCTGTCCACCATCAGCCTGCTGCTGCCGCTGACCTACTCCATTCCCACCGGCGGCGCGCTGATCATGCTGGCCGGCATCTACTACGGCGCCCAGTACGGCGACAGCGTGAGCGCGATCACGATGAAGATCCCGCACGCGAGCTCCATCGTGGCCTGTATCGACGGGTACGCGATGACGCTCAAGGGCAAGACGGGACTGGCGCTGTTCACCGCGGGCATCTCCAGCTTCATCGGCGGCACCGTGGCCATCATCGTGCTGTCCACGCTGGCACCGGCGCTGGGCGAGGTGGGCCTGCTGTTCGGGCCGGCCGATTACTGCGCGCTGATGATGCTGGGCTTCTTCTGCGTGAGCTTCGTCTCGGGCGGCAGTCTGCTCAACGGCCTGGCCATGGCCATGATCGGCGTGCTGCTGGGCATGGTGGGTACCGACGTCAACAGCGGCGTCGAGCGCTTCACCATGAACCTGCCGTTCCTGACCGACGGCATCGGCCTGATCAGCATCGCGCTGGGCTGCTTCGGCATTGCCGAGGTGGTGAAGAACCTGGACTCCAAGAGCACCCACACGCCCTTCAACGGCACGATCAAGCTCATCCCGACCTGGCCCGAGTTCAAGCGCATCATCCCCAGTGCGCTGCGCGGCAGCGTGATCGGCTCGGTGCTGGGCATCCTCCCCGGCGGCGGCCCCACCATCGCCCAGTTCGCGGCCTACGCGGCGGACAAGCGCTTCTCCAAGCACCGCGACGAGATCGGCACCGGCGCCATCGAAGGCGTGGCCGGCCAGGCCGCAGCCGACGAAGCGGCGGCGCGCACCAGCTTCATTCCGCTGATGGCCATCGGCATTCCCGAGAACCCGGTCATGGCGCTGATGCTGGCGGCCTTCATCATCAAGGGCATCCAGCCGGGCCCGAACATGATCTCCACCCACGCCGACCTGTTCTGGGGCCTGGTGGCTTCCATGTGGGTGGGCAACGTGTTCCTGGTGGTGCTGAACGTGCCGCTGGTGCGCTACTGGCTGTCGGTGTTCAAGATCCCGTACACGGTGCTGTTCCCCTGCATCTTGTTCTTCTGCTGCGTGGGCACCTTCAGCATCAACAACAACCTGGACGACCTCTACACCACGGCGGTGTTCGGCGGCGTGGGCTACCTGTTCCTGCGCCTGGGCATGGAACCGGCGCCGCTGCTGCTGGGCTTCATCCTCGGGCCGATGCTGGAAGAGAACTTCCGCCGCACCATGCTCATCAGCCGCGGCAGCTTCTCGCCGTTCGTCACGCGGCCGATCAGCGCCACGCTGCTGGGCGTGATCGCGGTGATCGCGCTGTGGCAACTGGTGAGCTTCCTGCGCAACCGCGGCAAGAAGCCGCCGCTGATCGAGGAAGAAGTGCAGGCCGCGTCGGCGGCAGCGGGCTGATTGCACGCCAGCGCATCTCATCCGACATCGAAGCCCCTGGCGCCGCGACCCGGCCCCAGGGGCTTTTTCCTTCGCCCCCCGGCCGATGCATGCTTGAACTAGAGTCGTGCTTCTGCCATGGCCCATTCCAGTCTCGAGCACGCGCAAGCCTCGCTGCGCCAGTACGCCGGTGAATACGGCGCGCACGAGCACGGCCACGTGCAGGTGCTGGTGGGCCTGGCCGGGCGGCTGGAACTGGAACTGGACGGCCGCGCCGCGTACGTCGATGCCTCCTGCGGGCTGATCGTGCCGGCGGGCATCGCGCATGGCTACGAAGCCTCGGGCCCGGCCAAGGTGCTGGTCATCGAAAGCCCGGTGCGCGCGGGCCTGGCCCGCATGCGCCGCTTTGCGCCGCCGCCGCACTGGAAAGACTTGCGCCAGGCGCTCGATGCGTCGACGGCCATGGAAGAGCTGGCCGGCGCGGACACGCTGCTGCAGCGGCGCCCCATCGACCTGGCCAAGCTCGAATCGCACATCGACGGTGAGCTGCACGGCAGCTGGGGCACGGCGCGGCTGGCCGCCCTGTGCCAGTTGAGTCCGCAGCGCTTTCATGCGCGCTTTGTCGAGCTCACCGGCATGGCGCCGGCGGCCTTCGTGCGACAGCGCCGGCTCGACGAGGCGCAGCGCCTGCTGCGCGCCGGCCTCTCGCTGGAAGCGGCGGCGCTGCAGGT
>JAFECZ010000544.1 GCA_018241905.1 Pseudomonadota bacterium | reverse complement strand
CACCATGCGCGGCGAGATCAAGGACTTCAAGGAGAGCCTTCGCCGCCGCGTGGCGCTGCTCAAGGGCGTGCCGGTGTCTTCGCTGCAAGAGGTCTACGACCAGCGCCTGCGCCTGAACCCCGGCGCGGAAAAGCTGGTGAGCACATGCAAGGCCGCCGGCATGAAGGTGCTGCTGGTGTCGGGCGGCTTCACCTTCTTCGCCAACCGCGTGAAGGACCGCCTGGGCATCGACTTCGCGCGCTCCAACCTGCTGGACGAGGCCGACGGCTACCTGACGGGCCAGGTCGTGCAGCAAAGCTGGGGCGACATCTGCGACGGCGCCGAAAAGCGCCGCACGCTGCTCGAAGTGGCCTCGCTCATGGGCATCTCGCCCGCCGAATGCATCGCGGTGGGCGACGGCGCCAACGACCTGCCCATGATGGGCGAGGCAGGCCTGTCGGTGGCCTACCACGCCAAGCCCAAGGTGCGCGAGCAGGCCATGGTCGCCATCAACGAAGGCGGGCTGGATCGCCTGCTCGACCTCCTGAACTAAGCAGAGAACAGGCGAGCGCCACATGAACACTCCGACCGCGCAAGCGCCCTTGTACGACGCCGCCGCCCTCGCGGACTTCGCCGATGCACTGCTCGCGCGTGCCGGCATGGCCGCGCCTTTGGCGCGCAGCGTCGCGCAGACGCTCGTGGACGGCGACCTGCTCGGCCACGACACGCACGGCCTGGCGCTGCTGGCCGGCTACGTGAAGGAAGTGGAAGCCGGCACCATGCGCGGCGAAGGCGAACCGCTGGTCGTTTCCGACAAGCCGGCGGCCGTGCTGTGGGACGGCCGGCGCCTGCCCGGGCCGTGGCTGGTGCACCAGGGCATCGACCTGCTGCTGCCGCGCGCACGCCAGTTGGGCAGCGCCACGCTGGTGATCCGCCGCAGCCATCACATCGCCTGCCTGGCCGTCTACATGATGCGCGCGCTGGAAGAAGGCATGCTGGCCGTGCTGGCCTGCTCCGACCCCAACACCTCGAGCGTCGCGCCCTATGGCGGCACGCAAGCGGTGTTCACGCCCGATCCGCTGGCGCTGGGTTTCCCGCTGGGCCAAGGCGGCGTGATGGTGGACATTTCCGCGTCCATCACCACCAACGGCATGAGCAACCGAAAGCGCGCGGCCGGCGAGCAGTTCGATGCGGACCGCCTCATCGACGCGCAAGGCCGACCCGGGCGCGATCCGCAATTGCTGTTCGACGATCCGCCCGGCACCCTGCTGCCGGTGGGCGGCCTGGACCATGGCCACAAGGGCTATGGCCTCGCGCTGCTGGTGGAGGCACTCACCGGCGGCCTCGCCGGCCACGGCCGCGCCGACCCGCCCGAGGGCTGGGGCGCCACCGTCTACCTCACGCTGCACGACCTCGATGCCTTCGGCGGCAAGCAGGCCTTCCTGCGGCAGATGGACCATATCGCGCAGGCCTGCCGGAGCAATCGCCCGATCGACCCCGCGCGCCCGGTGCGGCTGCCGGGCGAGCAAGGCCTGGCACGCCGGCAGCGGCAGCGCCAGGAGGGTCTGCGGCTGCATCCGGCCATTGCGCCTGCGCTGGAGCCTCTGGCAAGCAAGTACGGCCTGGACCTGGCTGCCGCACTTCGCTGACGGCAAGCGCCGGAGCGCGCGCCGCCATGCGTGCGCGTCACGACAAGCGGCCCGCCCAGTTGCCTGGACGGGCCGCTTATTTTGTTTGCTATCGGCCTTCGCCTTCGATCAGAGCGCCTGCGCGAGGCGGGCAATGCCCTCCTCGATCTTCTCCACGTTGGCCGTGGCAAAGCTCAGGCGCAGCGTGGCCAGGTCGGGCTTTTCCGCAAAGAAGGGGGCACCGGGAACGAAGGCCACGAGCTTCTCGATGGCGCGCTTGGCGAACACGTTGGCATCGGCCACACGGCCTCCCGCGCCGGTCAGGCGTGCCCAGAAGAACAGGCCGCCGCCCGGCTGGCTGAACTCGATGGCGTCGCCCAGTTCGCGCTTGAGCGCGGCGCCCATGGCCTGCGCGCGCTGGCCGTAGACCTCGCGCACCGTGGCCAGCGTGGCCGGCATGCGGCCGCTCTTGAGGTATTGCGCGGCCGTGGCCTGGGCAAAGGTGCTGGTGTGCGCGTCGCTGAACTGCTTGCACATGGTGGCCTTGGCCAGCAGTTCGGCCGGGCCGATCATCCAGCCGATGCGCAGGCCCGGGCTCAGCACCTTCGAGAGGCTGCCGCAATGCACAAGCAAGTCTCGGCTGCCGGGCACCTGGGCGGTGAGCGACATCAGCGAAGGCGGCGGTGCATTGCCGCCAAAGTACAGGTCGCCGTACGGATCGTCCTCGACCACCAGCGTGTTGTGCTTCACGGCCAGCTCCAGCACCTTCTTGCGGCGCTCCAGGGTGAGCGTGGCGCCGCTGGGGTTGCCGAAGGTGGGAATCAGGTAGACGAACTTCGGCTTGTGCTCGGTGATGAGATGCTCCAGCTCATCCACTTTCACGCCGTTGGCGTCGATGGGCGCGCTGATGACCTGCGCGCCGTAAAGGCGGAAGCACTGGATGGTCGCCAGGAAGGTCGGCCCTTCGACGATGACCTTGTCGCCGGGCGAGACCAGCGTCTTGCCCAGCAGGTCGAGCGCCTGCTGGCTGCCGGTGGTGACGATCAGGCCGTTGGGCTCCACCGTCACGCCCTTGGCCTGCATGAAGGATGCGAGCTGCTGGCGCAGCGGGTCGTAGCCCTCGGTGGCGCCGTACTGCAGCGCACCGCCAGGCTCCTGTTCCAGCGCCAGGCGGCTGGCTTCGCTCAGGCCCTCGACGTCGAACATCGCGCTGTCGGGAAAGCCGCCGGCAAAGCTGATGATGCCCGGCTTGCCGAGCAGCTTGAACAGCTCGCGGATGGCGGAGGTTTCGACGTTGTCCAGGCGGGAGGCGAATTGCATGCGGTACTCACTGGCAGGATATTGGCAAGGCCTCCATTGTCCACCGCCTTGGAAAAGCGGCGCCGGCCTCCGAGAATGCGTGGCATGAAACCCCGCATCACCGTCATCACCATCGGCGTGGACGACCTGGAGCGCTCGCTGCGCTTTTACCGCGATGGCCTGGGCCTGCAGACCGAGGGCATCATCGGCCAGGAGTTCGACAACGGCGCCGTTGTCTTTATCCAGTTGGACGGCGGGCTTCGCCTGGCCCTGTGGCCGCGCAAGAGCATCGCGCACGACACCGGCCTGCCCGCCGGCGTACCGAACCCGGCCGAATTCACCCTGGGCCACAACGTCGCGTCGAAGCAGGAAGCCGATGCCGTGATGGCGCAGGCCGCCGCAGCCGGCGCGCGCATCGTCAAGCCGGCGCACGACACCTTCTGGGGCGGCTACGGCGGCTACTTCCAG
>JAFECZ010000543.1 GCA_018241905.1 Pseudomonadota bacterium | reverse complement strand
CCTCCAACGGCATCCTCGACCAGGTCTGGATCCAGCTCAAGGGCGTGCTCCTGACCATCGTGTGGTCCGGTGTGGTGGCCTTCATCGCCTTCAAGATCGCGGACCTGACCATCGGCCTGCGCGTGAGCGAAGAAGAAGAGCGCGAAGGCCTGGACATCTCCTCGCACGGCGAGACCGCCTACAACCGCTGATAGCCGGAATTCACGGGCCGCGGCGACCACCGTCGCGGGCCGCTGTCAAAGCGCAATCACTGCAAGTCTCCCTTGGAAATTCGCCCGCCCGAGCTTCGGCTCCGGCGGGCACTTTTTGTATGAGGGGGTGCCGCGCACAATACGCGCCATGTGGCACACCCTTGCGAACTCGCAGTCCGAACTGGGCGAATCCCCCTTCTGGCACCCACAGGAGCGCTCGCTCTACTGGCTCGACATTCCCGGCCGCGCGGTGCTGCGCACGCGCGGTGAACTGGCCGACGGCGTCGTGCAGCGCTGGACCCTGCCCACCGAGCCGGGCTGCATGGCGCCCATGCGCAGCGGCGGCCTGGTCATCGCGTTGCGCGACGGCATCTACCGTGCCCGCGAATGGGGCGGCGCGCTGCAGCGCATGGTGCAGGTGTCGCACGACGTGCGCACCATGCGATTCAACGACGGCAAGTGCGATGCACTGGGCCGCCTGTGGGCCGGCACCATCAACGAAGCCAAGGACGCGGCCAGCGCCAAGCTCTATTGCCTGGATGTGCGCGACGCCCGCGAGCCGCGGCTCGAGGTGATGGCCGAGGGCGCGACCACGGCCAACGGCCTGGCCTTCTCGCCCGATGCCCGCACCGTGTACTGGGCGGACACGCCCGCGCACACGGTGCGCGCCTGGAACTGGGAGGCCGAGGCCAATCGGCTGACCCACGAGCGCGTGTTCCGCCGCTTCGACGGCAAGCCCGAAGGCTGGCGCCCCGATCGGCCCGACGGCTACGGCGGCCGCCCCGACGGCGCCAGCGTCGATGCGCAGGGCCGCTACTGGGTGGCGATGTACGAAGGCGCGCAGGTGCTGTGCCTGGATGCGGGCGGCGCGCAGCTTCAGGCCCTGGCGGTGCCCGCCCAATGTCCCACCATGCCCTGCTTCGGCGGCGACGACCTGCGCACGCTGTTCGTCACCACCGGACGCCACGGCCGCGCCGGCGCCGAGCTGGCTCGCTTGCCCGCATCCGGCAGCGTCTTGCACACGCGTGTCGATGCGCCCGGCCTGCCGGTGAACTTCTTCGTCGACGACTGAGGCGCCGAGTACCGCGATGTCCTACCGCGCCATCCCGCCCATCCAGTGCCTGGTGACCTTCGAGACGCTGGCGCGCCTGCGCAGCGCCACGCGGGCGGCCGACGAGTTGTGCGTCACCGTCAGCGCCATCAGCCACCGGGTGCGCCAGCTGGAGGCGCACATCGGGTTCAGGCTTTTTGCGCGCAGCGACTTTGCCCTGAGCGCGGAAGGCGCGGCCTACCTCGCGCAGGTGCGCGCCGGCCTGGGCGCCTTGCAGCACCTGCCGGTGCGCCGGGGCGGCGAGCCGCCCACGCGCCTGAAGGTGGCGCTCACGCCCACCTTCGCGCGTACCCACGTCCTGCCGCGGCTGGAGACCTTCCGCACCGCCTACCCCGAGGTCGAGCTGACGCTGCAGGTCTCCATTCCGCTGCTGGACGTGATCGGCGAGGACGCCGACCTGGAGGTGCGCTTCGGCCCCGGCGGCTACACCGACCGCGAATACCGCCTGGCCGCCACCGGCGAAGTCACGCCCGCCTGCAGCCCCGGCTACCTGGCGGAAAACGGGCCCTTCACCGGCTTCAGGACCCTGGCCGAGGTCAGCCAGGCGCGCTTCGTGCGCAGTCCGCTGGAGCCCTGGAGCACCTGGTTCTCGGCCTGCGGCCTGTCGCTGCCCGAGCCAGATTCCGGCGCGCAGTGCAACGACCTGGGCCTGGTGTACGACGCCGCGGCGGCCGGCTTCGGCGTGGCGCTGGTGCGCCTGGACATGGGCGCGGCCTGGTTCGACAGCGGGCGCCTGCTGCGCCTGTCGACCCGCTCGGTGCCGTCGCCCAACGCCAACTACATCTGCTGGAAGCCCGGGACGATGGAGCGCTGGGAGTGCGCTGCCTTCGTCGACTGGCTGGTGCAGGGCGCGGGCGCGCCGGCCAGCCAGGTCCGCCAAGAAATCTCAAATACCTCCTGAAATTTCTTCAAAACAGGCGTAGGGTGGCGCCGTACATTCGCAGGCCGGGTCCTGCAGGGCCCGTTTTTCCGACATCCAAACATCAACAAACGGAGACCTAGCCCATGACGTGGCAGCAGATCTACGACCCCTTCGGCAACATGATCATCTCCACGGCCTTGGCCGCCATCCCTGTGGTGGTGATGCTGGCGGCGCTGGGGTTCTTTCGCATCAAGGCGCACATCGCCGCGGGCATGGGTCTCATCGCGGCGCTGCTGGTGGCCATCTTTGCCTACGGCATGCCGGTCGACATGGCCGGGCGCGCGGCGGTGTTCGGCGGCCTCACGGGCCTGCTGCCCATCGGCTGGATCGTGCTGAACATCATCTTCCTGCACCAGCTGACCGAGCAGAACGGCAGCTTCTCGGTGCTGCAGGATTCGCTCTCGGGCGTGACGGAAGACCGGCGCATCCAGCTGTTGCTCATCGCCTTCTGCTTCGGCGCCTTCTTCGAGGGCGCGGCCGGTTTCGGCACGCCGGTGGCGGTGACCGCGGCCATTCTCATCGGCTTGGGCTTCTCGCCGCTGGCGGCCTCGGGCCTCTCGCTGATCGCCAACACGGCGCCGGTGGCCTTCGGCGCGCTGGGCACGCCGGTGATCACGCTGGCCAAGGTGCACGGCTACGACCTGGGCGAAGTCACCGCCATGATCGGCCGGCAGCTGCCTTTCTTCTCGCTGCTGGTTCCCTTCTGGCTGATCTGGGCCTTTGCCGGACGCAAGGGCATGATGGAAATCTGGCCGGCCATCCTGGTAACGGGCGTGTCCTTTGCCGTGCCTCAGTACCTGGTGTCGAACTTCATCGGGCCGGAGCTGGTGGACATCATCGCCGCCATCGTCTCGATGATCTGCCTGGTGGCCTTCCTGCGCGTGTGGAAGCCCAAGAAGGTGTGGACCTCGCCCTCCATGCGCGGCCATGACCCCAGCGCTGGCGAAACCAAGCCGCCGCAGCCGGTGCGCCAGCACAGCACCGGCGAGCTGGTGCGCGCGTGGATGCCCTGGCTGATCCTGTCGGTGTTCGTGTTCGTCTGGGGCCTGCCCTCGATGAAGAACTGGCTCAACGGCCTGTTCGCTCCGTCCTTCCAGATGGACGGGTTGCACAACATGATCGAGAATATGCCGCCCGTGGTGGCCAAGCCGA
>JAFECZ010000542.1 GCA_018241905.1 Pseudomonadota bacterium | reverse complement strand
CCCGAACACCCCCCTCCCTTCTATGAGTCTTCGCATCGGTATCAACGGCTTCAGTCGCATCGGCCGCAACGTGCTGCGCGCCGCCGTGCAGAACTTCAAGATCGAGATCGTTGGCATCAACGACTTGATCGAGCCCGACTACCTGGCCTCCATGCTCCAGTACGACCCGGTGCATTGCCGCTCACTCCGCCGAAGACATTCACGATTTCTCTTGGGCACTACGTCTCGACATCGAGCCGCCGGCTTCCGCGAAGTCCGAAGGACAAAAGATTGCACCTGGCTCCACTGCCTGAAATGGACCGTTCGTCCTAGCCGCGTTGAAGCCCTGCCCGAGACCGCCGAGGCGACGATCGAGAAGCGCACCTCCGAGATCCAGGCACGGCGTGTGCACGGCTAGTCAATAGGAGCTCGCTTCATGCTTTCCGCACTGCTCTGGGACGTCGACGGTACCCTAGCCGAAACAGAACGCGACGGCCATCGCGTTGCGTTCAATACGGCCTTCTCCGAATCCGGTCTGTCTTGGCACTGGGACGTCGCCCGCTATGGCCGTTTGCTGCGCGTCACGGGTGGCAAGGAACGCCTTCTGGCCGCAATGGCGGACGCGACCGATGCACCGGTGTTGCCCGCCGAGCGCGAAGCGTTGGCGCGCGAGCTACACCAACTGAAGAACCGCTGCTATGCGCGATACGTCGAAGACGGCGCGATTCGACTGCGACCGGGCGTGGCCGCACTAATCGAAGGAGCAGCCGAACGTGGCCTGCGCCAAGCCATCGTGACCACCACCAGCCGTAGCAACCTGCAAGCGCTGCTCGCTAACGAGTTCGGGCCCCACTGGGCGGAACGCTTCGACGCAGTAGTGTGTGGCGAAGACGTGCTCGCGAAGAAGCCCGATCCCGAAGGACACCGGCTCACCCTCGCCAAGCTGCGCCTGCCGGCATTGAAGACGCTCGCCATCGAGGACTCATGGGCTGGCGCAGCCGCGGCGCGTGCAGCCGACGTACCAGTGCTCGTCACGCGCAGCTTCTATTTCGACAACGACCCCATTGACGCCGCCGTTGCAATCGGGCCTGGACTACATACCCGTGACGGCTGGCGCCCTGCACCGCCCCCCCGCCACACCGTAGGCATTGCGCTCGATGATCTCATCGACTGGCACCAGCGCATGGAGCTCGTGTCGGCCTAACCCAGCACCCTCGTGATCGTGGCGATGCGCCGACAATGATCGAGGTGGCGCCTGACAGCAGGCTGCTATTGCTCTTGGGAATATTTTGGCTTGGGGCGTGCATAGCCCTTTGGAAGATCGAGTCGACCCTCGCAATTCCGATACTGCGCGGCCAGCCGGAACCCCGCTGAACCGACGGTTGTGGCTATCGTGCGTTACCCTCGACGTAGGCTGTGAATCGCCAAACTAAGGCGAGACTGCAGCGATAGCAGCCGTTCAACAAAGCAAAGCGATGAGGCTGTTCACCGTCGGACAGCAGACACTCTGCCTAGCCGAGTTGCCCTTCAGTTGAGATTGGCAGCACCGTTCTCGTTGCGGTCATCCAGCAGCAAGATGGCAAGATGAGCTGCTACTCCGTGGAACTCCCTCTTGCCTCTGGGCCTAGACTTAAGCAAAGGCGGAATCCTGCGGCCTGCCCAGGGCCGCGCGACGCGCGAGCGTTAGGTTCGAGCACCGGGCGAGGCCAAAGCAGAATCCACCTCGCGTCGGAAGCTCGCTGGGAAGCGTTCATCAGCGCGATAGCAGCAAACCGTGCGGGCCCTAAGCCGCCTTCTATAGAGGGACACCTTACAACGCATCAGGGGACTGCACACCAACGCTCGGCTGCAGCAGCGCACGAAGTTGCTCGGGTGTCTTCGCGCCGTAGTGCTTGACGACAGACTTCTCCGCCAAATCAAACAGCGTCGCAACCTCAGTCATCAACGCGTTAACGAGCGAGCGAAAATCTCTTAGCTCCGACTCTGTAGGTCGTACCGAAGTGAAATCGACAAACATTGCTTGTTCGGCGATAGGCGCGTTAGGAAAACCAGGTACTAGGACGACTGCCATTGCACGCTGCTGATCATTCTTTCCAGAGTGCGCAACGTATTCATGCCGCAGACCCATGACCCGCCCGTGCGCGGCCTTTTCCGCCTCTCCCATGGCTTTCAGGTGGTGCGGTTCCAGCTTGAAACCTCGTCCGCCAGAGGACACAAAACAACGCCCATACGCCATCACCGCCCCGTGCCAACGCAGTTCTGTTTCATCATCATCTGGCAACCTTAGAGCAGAAGACAAGTATGCATCCGCTCGCTCAAGATCCTTCCGTACCATGCCAAGCCCTACCAACCGCTTGGTAGGGCCCTCGGTAGCCGTGAAGAGTAGTAAATCTGCGACCACCACGTCTCGTAAAAGCTCAACCAGATCAATAGCTCAAACATCACGCGGTAGCCATCGGTCGCATCTTTACGACCAATTTTTTGGTACTAAACATGCGACTATCTCAACAAATGTAGTAATCCTGAAACTTGACGCGTGTACCGCGCAGGCGCATCTTTACTTCCCATGGCTGCCCTGCCCGATCACGCTTGCGTTCCGTTCAGCCGTCCGATGCCGCTGCCTCGCGGTGGGTGGCGTCGGCGCATCGAGGTGTTCAGTCCCAAGATCGGCCGCCGCCTAAGCCTGGGCAGCTACGATGCCTTTCGTACTTGGCTCGTGATCGAAGCCAATCCAGCCATCGAGTCGTTCACCGAGCGCCCCGCACACATGGACGGCCCCGGCCGCGCGATCATTGACTTCTGGGTCAAGATGCGCGATGCGCTCAGCGGGGAGTTCTGGATCATCGAGGGCGCGAGGCGACCGCGCGATGATGCGGAGTCTTCTCAGGACGCCCCTGCCCTGCCCGCCATCCTGCACAACCACACAGTACGGATGGTGCGTCAGGGCGACCTACAAGCGTGGTCCATTCCGATTGCCAACTGGTCGCGCATCGTTCCTTACTTGGTCAGCCACCGGCGCTTCCGCAACGCGCTGCTCGAGCAGTCCATCGTCGTCTTCCTTGGGCAACCTCAAACTCTCGATGCGGTGCTGGAGCGGTTCGCGGTGAGCGACGCCACCAGCGTCGAGGCGTCGCTCTTTGCCCTTGTGGCCGCAGGCCGCGTCGAGAGCCCTGACTTGGCGGTCAAGGCCCTGGGCGGCTCTACACGCTTCAAACGTGCCTGAGGCGTTGAGATGGCAGAACTTGATTCACCCGCAGGTCCGCGCTCCTTGAGCCTTTCAGAATGGCCGGCTCTCGATGACTTGGCATTGTCCGAGGAGAGGCGCGCCGTGTTTCGACAGCGCCAGCTGGCGGTCCAAGCCTATGCTTGCGGAGAGCCCTTGAGTCGCATTGAGCAGGA